>DATHGL010000163.1:0-4694 GCA_035317625.1 Gemmatimonadales bacterium
CGGGAATCCCGTCGCCCACCGAGATCGGCAAGCTTGGCAACGCGGTTTCGACGATCAATGCCGCAGACGTGACCCAGCGGGCTCCGATCAACGACGTACAGGACCTGCTGAACGCCCGCGCCGCGGGTGTGGTCATCCAGCGCGCCACCGGTGCCGTGGGGAGCGGCTCGCGTATCCGCATCCGTGGGGCGTCGAGCTTCTCGCTCTCGAACCAGCCGCTGATGTACGTCGACGGGGTGCGGGTGGATGCGGACGCGGCGACGGGACCGTCCAATCAGGCGTTCGGCTCGAGCTCCATCTCGCGCTACAACGACTTCAACCCCGACGCCATCGAGAGCATCGAGATCGTGAAGGGGCCGGCGGCCACGACTCTCTATGGCACCGAGGCCTCGGGCGGCGTGATACAGATCATCACCAAGCAGGGCATTCCTGGCCCGGCGCGGTGGAATTTCACGGTGCGCCAGGGCGCAAACTTCCTGAACGACCCGGAAGGACGGTTCCCGACCAACTATCAGCGCGATGGGGCGGGGAACATCATTTCGGTGAATATGCGCGATCTCCAGTCGCAGCTGGGCGGCTCGATTTTTCGGACGGGCCACGCTGCCGACTATCAACTGGGCGTGAGCGGTGGTTCGAGCACGGTACGCTACTACGTCGCCGGCGGGACGGAGCTGCAGGGCGGGGCAGAGCCCAACAACGATCTGCGCCACACTACCGGGCGCGCCAACCTCACGGTCACGCCCAGTGACAAGGTCACGCTGTCGGCTCGGGCGGGCTACGTCGCGGGGCCGACCCACCTGAGCGCCGAGGCGGGTTTCGGCGGCCGGGTCTGGACGACGGTTCTCGCCGACCCCCGCAACCTCGGCACTCCGCAGCTCGGCTTCTTCAGCGGCCTGCCGCCTGAATACGACCAAGTGTATCACTTCACGCAGGACCTCGATCGGTTCACGGGCTCCGTGCAGCTGCAGCACCACCCGGTCAAATGGTTCACCCATCGTGTCACGTTTGGTGTCGATCGCACGCGCGAAGTCAACTCTCTGTACCAACCCCGCATCGATTCGCTGGTGTCGAACCCGACGTTCGGGTCGGACGCCCTCGGCTATATCTCGCTCGAGAATCACAGCGTCGACAACACCACGGTCGACTACGCGGCCACGGCAGCGTTCGACCTGTCGCCCTCGCTCCACTCGAGTCTTTCGGCAGGCCTGCAGTTCTATCACGCCCGCGGAGACACCGTCTTTGCCGACGGGCTGTTTTTCCCGGCGCCGGGGCTCTCGGCCATCAGCGCCACGACCGGTCAACGCTCCAATTCGAACGGAACCGAGGAGACCAAGAGCATCGGCACGTACGCACAGGAGCAGATCGGCTGGCGGGACCGGCTGTTCCTGACGGCTGGCCTTCGCGTCGACGACCATAGCACCTTCGGCGCCAACTTCGACCGCGTGTACTACCCGAAGGTGAGCGCGAGTTGGATCCTGAGTGAGGAGCCGTTCTGGAAGTACCGGTTCGTGAACCAGCTGCGGCTGCGCGCGGCGTACGGCGAGTCGGGGCGAGCGCCGCCCACCAACGTCGCCGTACGGAGCTATCGACCCATCACCGGACCGAATGACGCCGACGCGGTGACGCCGGAGTTCATTGGCAACCCCGACCTCGGGCCGGAGCGCGGCAAGGAGATCGAGCTGGGCTTGGACGCCGGATTGTGGAACGACCGCGTCGGCCTCGAGTTCACGTACTACCGCAAGAAGACGGTGGACGAGATCCTGCAGCGCGAGATCGCGCCGTCGATTGGATTCTCGGGCCAGCAGCCCTTCAATGCCGGGGCAGTCTTGAACCAGGGAATCGAGCTGCTGGTACGCGGCCGCCCGTACGATCGCCCGTCCGTGAGCCTCGACGTGACCCTCAACCTCGCCACGAACAGCAACAAGATCCTGAGCCTCATGCCGGGCGTGACGTCGGTATCGGCGGGGACGAACCTGCAGCACCACGTCGGGTACCCGGTCGGCTCCTGGTTCACGAAGAAAGTAGTGAGCGCCCAGTTCGACTCCCTCACCGGACAGGCGATCAACATCCTATGTGACGACGGCAACGGCGGGTCGATGGCGTGCGCCAGCGCCCCCAGTGTGTTCATCGGCCGTACGACGCCGAGCTTCGAGGGCGGATTCTCTACGACACTGACCCTGTGGAACCGGCTGCGCCTGTACGGCCTGCTCGACTTCAAGACGGGGTACCGAAAACTCGACGGCACCACGCGGGTGCGCTGCACGTTCTTCGGCCAGGTGTGCCGCGAGAACTTCTTCCCGCTGGAGTTCGACCCGAAACGCATCGCGGGGATTCAGTCGAACCGCAGCCTCGTCGATTTCCTGATCTCCGACGCGCGCTTCATGAAGCTGCGAGAGGTCTCCGTCGTCTACACGCTCCCCGACGCCTGGGCGACCGCGATCCGCGCGAGCCAGGCGACCATCTCGCTCGCCGGACGGAACCTGCATACCTGGACCGGCTACACCGGCCTTGATCCCGAAGCGATGTTCCTCGGCGGGAGCCGCGGCGGCAACTTCAGCCAATGGGAGCAAGCCGACTTGCCGCAGCTGACCCAATGGATCGTCGCCGTCAACCTGGCTTATTGAAAGGCGGACCAATGAGACACACAGCGATTGTCGTGCTCGTGGGGCTCGTGGCCGCCGGGTGCGACTTGTTCAACAACGCGCTCCAAGTCCAGACCCCAAGCAACATCCCGGCGAACGGGCTCGAGGTACCCGCGAACGCGGGGCTGCTCGTGAACAGCGCGATCGGCGACTTCGAGTGCGCCGCCGGAGCGTACGCCGTGATGAGCGGCCTGATCACCGACGAGCTGATCGACGCCACACAGACCGCGGACCGCTACCCGTATGAGCTGCGGACGATGCTCTCGAGCGACCGCCGTTACGCCGTCAACGACTGCGTCGGGCTCGGCGTCTATTCGCCCTTGCAAACCGCCCGCTTCTCGGCGGCGAACGTCCTCTCCCTGCTGAATGGCTGGACCGTGGCTCAAGTCCCGGCTCGTGACAGCCTGATCGCCACGGCCTCGGCGTACGAGGGCTACAGCCTCGTCCTGCTCGGCGAAGGCTTTTGTACGATGGTCGTGTCGGGGCTCGACGCGAACCGCCAGCTCGTGTACGGCGGCGAGATCTCGCGCGACAGCGTCTTCCGACTCGCCGTGGCCGCCTTCAACGATGCGATCGCGGGCGGCAATGCCGACATCGTCAACATGGCCCGGGTCGGGCGGGCGCGCACCTACCTCGACCTCAGGCAATCGGCCCTCGCGAAGGCGGACGCGCAGCTCGTCCCCGCCGCGTACCTGAAGCTCGTGACTGCCTCGGGGATCAACGCGCATCGCAACAACCGCGTGTGGCAGGAGAGCGACACCACGTTCGACAATACCTCGATCGATTCGCTGTACGTGGGGATGAACGACCCCCGCGTGCCGATCGGTAACAAGAACCGTAGCAGTGTCACCGGCATTCCCCTGTTCTTCCAGAAAAAGTTCCCGTCAATGTCCAGTCCGATCCGGCTCGCGTCCGGCGACGAGGCTCGGCTCATCATCGCGGAAGCGAACATCAGGACGGGTACCTTCGGCGCCGCGGACAGCATCATCAACAGCTTCCGGGCGCGCGGCGGTCAGGGGGCGATCACCAGCCCCGACTCGGCGACGGCGTCGGACTCCTTGTTCGACCAGCGGCGGCGCGAGCTGTTCCTCGAAGGGCAGCACCTGTTCGATCTCGTTCGATTCGGAAAGACGCCGGGTCCGGTGGCAGGAACGCCCTACGCGGGCGGCGGCGTGTATGGCTCGCAGTTGTGTCTGCCCCTGCCGGACGTGGAGAAGCAAAACAACCCGAACTTCCCGTAGCCTCGGGGTCGGCGAACTCGTAACAGTTGAGGGCCCGGCGAAGCGCCGGGCCCTCTGTATTGTCACTAGCGGTGTCGTCATGCTGCGCGCTTGCTGTCACTCCTCCAGAACGGCAAACGCCCGCACCGGGAAGCTTCCCATCCCCTTCACACGCGGCGGAACCGCGTAGAACCGGAATCCCACGTCCGGCAGCTGGCCCAGGCCGCACAGGTGCTCAACAATGGGGATCCCCGCTGCGAGCAGGAGCGAGTGCGCCGGGCGAGCGCCGTCGGCCCCGTCGTCGATGTTGAGTGAGTCGATCCCGACCAACGCGGCACCTGCGGCAACGAGATGCTCTGCCGCGGCGCGCGTGAGAAAAGGATGCCCCGTGCCGTACCGCTCGGTGCGCCAGTGCACGTCCCAGCCCGTGTGTACGAGCACCGCCTTGCCTTTCACGTCCCGCCCCCCGAACACGCCCGAGTCGAGCGCCCGGCCGGCGCGCTCCGTTGCGCGAACCACGACGCCCTGCAGGTTCGCGACAGCCTGAAGCGGATAGTCAGAAATATCCTTGCCGCCGTCGTACCGGTGGAACGGCGCGTCGATGTAGGTCCCGGTGTTGGCGAGCAGCTCGATCTTCCCGATCTGGAATGTCGTGCCCGGGGCGTAGCGCGTCTGGGACGCAGCGCGCGACAGCCAGTCACTGATCACGGGCACGGGGAGGCCGGGATAGGTGACCATCCCGTGCTCGATCGTGTGGCTCACATCGATGTAGATCATGAAGGAGGCGGGGCCGGGGGCAACACGCGGGCCAGCGCCTGGAGGAGCTGCCCCT
>DATHGL010000164.1:0-2242 GCA_035317625.1 Gemmatimonadales bacterium
GGTCGCCCGGCACCCTACCGGCTCATATCGCTCCATAGCAGGATGACGCCGCAGCGCAGCTCGGGTTTGCGGAAGTCGGTGGGGACTTCAGAAGCCGTGCGGTACACCTCGATCCCGTACAGCCCCGTGACCGGGAAGTCAGGTCCTACGGAGAAGGACGCGGGGAAGCCGTCCAGATAGTACTCCGGGCGGCACCCGCGCGCCGACCGCGACATCACGATGCCACAGGACCCCCGACCGCAGGTCGTCTGCACTCCGGGAACGCCGCGCATCAGGTCGCCCAGGGTCCTGGCGTGCCGCCGCTCGATCTCCTGGCGCGTAAAGAAGAACCCCATGCCACCCGCCCGTCGTCGCTCGAACTCCGCCAGCGAGCCGTGCGCTTCCACGACGACACCAGGCAACTCGTATTTCAAAACCTCGAGCTCGAATTCGCGCGCCTGCTCGCCCGGGGCGAGGCTCACCAGCCACACGCTCTTCGCGTACCCGATCGCACGAACTTCGAGTCGATGGTCTCCGGGCACGAGCTCGCCGAAGCGGAACCCGCCGTCTCGGTCGGAGGTCGCCGTGGCGCCGGTGCTCACGAGCACGACCGCAGCCCCTTCGATCGGCGCGCGGGTCCCGCGGCTCACGAGCCGGCCGACGATGCTGGCGGGCCCCTGTTGTGCTCGCGCCCTGACCGGCACGCCCAGCGCCGCCACGCAACTCAGCGCGAACGCGAACCGGGAATCGAGCGTGGTCACGTGGAAGCTCGGTCGCTCGCTACCGGGAGAAATCCACCTTCGGCGCCTGGGCCGCCCCGGGCGTCTGCAGCTCGAAATATTCGCGTGGCCCTTTCCCGATCAGCTTGGCCGTGAGCACCTGCGGGAACCGGCGGATGTAGGCGTTGTAGCGGTTCACCGCGTCGTTGTAGTCCTGCCGCGCCACCGCGATGCGGTTCTCCGTCCCCTCGAGCTGATCCTGCAGCGCCCGAAAGTTCTCGTTGGACTTGAGCTGGGGGTAATTCTCGGCGATGGCGAGCAGCCGACCGAGCGGCGCGGTGAGCGCCGCGTTCGCTTCCGCCATCTGCTGCAGGTTACCGCCCTGCACCGCCCCCGCGAGCTTGGCGCGGGCCTCCGCCACCTCGGTGAAGACCGTCTGCTCCTGCTTGGCGTACCCCCGCACCGTCTCGACCAGGTTCGGGATGAGGTCCGCCCGCCGCTGCAGCTGCACCTTGATCTGCGACGCGGCGGCGTTCACCTGCTCGTCGTACGTCTGAATCGTGTTGTAGCCGCAACCGGCCACGAGTCCAGCTATCGCGAGCACGATTACGGTCCGCGAATACGTCCTCCCAGTCACAGGCGTCACTCCTGGTAGATGTAAGATCGGAGTTCGTGTATCCCACCCTGAAGGGTGGGCTCGGCGAACCGTAGCCCTGAAGGGCAATGCCCTTTAGGGCACCGCTGTGCCGAGCCCAGGCTTCAGCCTGGGGAACAACGTGAACGCGTCACTCTCTTGTCCTGCCCTACTCCAGCCCGTTCACGTACGCCGCGGTGCGCGCCACTGCCGCGAGGTACGCAGGCACGAGCGGGTCGTCGGGTCTGAGCCGCAGGGCCGGACCGCCCGCGGCGTGCTGTACCAGCGGCGCCAATTCCTCCGCCGGGAATCCCGCCAGCGCCGCGGCGCTCCGGACCAGCTCATCGGGTGCGGTGGGCACCCGCTTGCCGGCGAGGCGCAGCACTGCACGGAGCATGGTGAAAAAGCCGCCGGCGCTCCTTACGACGGCTTGCGCCAGCTGTTTCGGCTCTCCTCGCAGTGCGGCATACGCCTGGCGCAGGTGGAGCAGCTTGCCCATCAGCTCGTGCTCGACCTGGCGCCGGATGTGATCGCGCGCGACACTGATCCCCGGCCACGGGTCGCGCCCCGCCAGCACGCGGTGATCCTGTCGCATGTCTTCGTACTCGATCGGAAACGCATCGGTGGACTCCCGCCACTCCCGCTCCGTAAAGATCAGAGGCGCGGGGTGACCCGCCCGACGCCAGTCCCGCATGAGCGGCGTGAGCGCGGCGAACAGCGCCTCGTCCGCGGCGTCGCAGATGAGGAGGGTGTTCACATCGGAGCGCTTCGGGACGTGCGTCCCGCGCGCGGCCGACCCGTACAGCAGCAAGCACACCAGGCGCGTGCCCAGCGCCTCGGCCATCCGAGTCGCGAATTGCTCGAGTGCCAGGAGGCGTGCCATGCGTCAGAAGCTCCTTCCCCCACCGCC
>DATHGL010000165.1:0-2396 GCA_035317625.1 Gemmatimonadales bacterium
CGCCGGGAGCCACCGGGAGCACCTGCACGTTCATCGGTGGGAGCTCCGAGCCGACGATGCCGCCGCGGGTGATGAGTGCTGGTCGACGCGGGCCGAAGCGCGCGCCGTCGGCGCGCAGCACCATGCCCTCGACGTTTCCCACGCCGACCCACGTCAGCGAGCGGTCCGCGGGGGCGAACAGCGCGAGGCTCAAGACCACGCCTCGCGTGCCGATGAGCGCCCGATGGCAGCGCTGCACGAGGGCCAACGGCGATTCGTTCGCGTGCTGCTCGAGCGCCGCCACGGCCGCACGCGCCGCGCTGGCCGCCTCGACGCCGTGCCCGAGCCCGTCCACGACGGCCACGAGCACGCCCCGCTTGACCGCCTTCACCAAGTGTAAGTCGCCCGATTCCGCTTCCCCGGGAAGGGCCAGCGTGGCGACACCCCACTCGATCAGCGGGGAGGCGCCCAGGAAGACCTCAGGCATTCACGCGTCGCCACTTTTTCATCGTCACGATGGTGCCCTTCCCCACGCTCGACGCCACATCGAAGTCGTCCATCAAGCGCCGGGCGCCCGGGAGGCCCAGGCCCAGGCCGCCGGATGTCGAGTAGCCGTCCTCGAGTGCGCGCGTGACGTCGCGGATGCCCGGTCCCTGGTCGCGCGCCACGACGACGACGCCCTGGCGATCGCCGTTGGTCACGACGCTCAGCGCCACTTCGCCCCGTTTGGCGTAGTTGAGGATGTTGCGGGCGATCTCGGAAATAGCGGCGGCAATCACCGTCTGGTCGCCGCTCGAAAAGCCCGCCTCGGCCGCCAGCTCCCGCCCACGTTGCCGGGCCGTGACGACATCCGTGTCGGCGGCGATCGGGATCAGCAGGCCGTCATCCACGGTCGATGCGTCCCGAGCCGCGCTCGATGCGGAGCTGCGCCTGGCGGTCGAGGAACAAGAGGCCCTCCTCGAGGTCCAGCGCCGTGGACACGCCTTTGAGCGTGAGGCCGAGCTGGACCATAGCGAACGCAACCTCGGGCTGAATCCCGACGATCACTGTTTCCGCCCCGCGCAACCGGGCCATGTGCGCGATGTCGCGCAGCGTCCGCACGGCGAACGAATCCATCACGTCCAGCGCGGTGACGTCGACGATGACGCCGCGGGCGCGGAACTTCCCCACGCGCTCGATGAGCGCTTCGCGCAGCTGCGACAGATCCGCGTCGGTGAGTGCCGATTGGATGGAGGCGATCAGGTAGTGGCCCTGCTTCAGAATCGGAACTTCCACGCGCCCTCCGTCGACCGAGTGGGGTGTCGAGTTACACCTTCGGGGCCACGTCTTCCAGCGGCAACACCTTGTAGCCGAGCAACCGCTCCGCCTCCTCGATACCACCCTGCAGGTCGCCGACGGTCGCCATCTCGCTCAGGTCGACGCCGATGGTCACCAGCGTCTGGGCGATCTCGGGCGACAGGCCCGTCACGATCACCGTCGCGCCCAAGAGGCGGGACGCTTCGACCGTCTGGACCAGGTGGTTCGCGACGTTCGAGTCCATCGCGGCCACGCCCGTGATGTCGATCACGACCACCTTGGCCCGGTTGGTGCGGATCGCGCGCAAGAGCTGCTCGGTGAGCTGCCGCGCGCGCTGCGGGTCGATCACCCCGATGATAGGCAGAATGAGGAGCCGCTCGCGTACTTGGAGCACTGGAGTAGACAGCTCCCGGATCGCCTCCTGCTGTTGCCGAATGATGCGCTCGCGCTCCTGCACGAAGCCGACGGCCACGGTATTGGCGATACGGTTCGCCGCGGGCTCGTACGCGTCGAGAATGCGGTTGAGCTTGTCGAAGTCTTCGTGATACTTGGCGAACAGCGAGCGGGCGAGCACGTCGCGCAACAGCAGCACGATGCCGACCACTTCGTGCGTCTCGACGCCCCGCGGGATGATGCGCTCCGAGAGGTTGCGCGCATACGCCTGCAGCGCTTCGAACGTCCCCGTTTCCAGCGCCTCCACGTAGTTGTCGTACACCGAGGTCGCTTCGGCGAAGATTTCCTCCTCGGTCATCGCGGTCAGCAGCTGGGCCCGCGTGATGCGCCGCGCCCATTCCTCGCGCAACTGCGTGCGGTTCTGCCGCAAGTGCGACACCAACTCGCGTAGCAACGCCGCGGTGGACTCGGATTGCGCCTGGGGGTCGAGCGGGGGTGGCTGCTGGTCTTTGCCTTTAATGGCCATGGCTGGCGGTCCTCGCCTGGGGGAATGTTGCTGCCGCGCAACAGCAAGGCTAGTGCCAGATTGCCGCACCAGTACATCTGTCGTAACTGCCTACTTTACAACGCGTTGACAATTGTCGGTCAGTACGACCTCTTGCGGCACTGTAGCAGTCTGATGCGCGAGCCTGTTACTAGCTGCACAAAAAAGGGGCATTAAAGTAAGT
>DATHGL010000166.1:0-13338 GCA_035317625.1 Gemmatimonadales bacterium
CACGCCGCGGATCTGCACCGAGATCGCGCCGCCCGGGGCCGCGTCGCCCTGCGTCACCGTCGCGCCCGGCACACTCCCCTGGAGCGCCTGCTGCAAACTGACCGCCGCGGCCTTTTGGATCTGGTCTGGAGGCACGGACACCACCGCGCCCGTCAGGTCGGCCCGGCGCTGCGTGCCGTAGCCCACCACGACGACGTCCGACAGCGAGACGGCCACCGTCGAGAGCGTGAAGTCCGCAGTGACGGACTGCCCCGCCACGACCACCACGGTCTGCTCCTGAGAAGTGAAGCCGATTCTGCTGATGCGCACCCGGTGCGCGCCTTCCGGCACCTCCGTCAGGACGAAGCCGCCGTCGTCGCGCGTGATGGCGCCCCGATCCATACCTGCGACCGCCACTCGAACCCCGACGACAGGACGTCCGGTCGGCGCGTCCACCACATGGCCCGTGATTGTGCCGGTCGGGGCCTGGCCGCTCGATCGGGCGACGCCACAGAGGAGTCCAATCAGCGCGAGTCCCGCGGCACGGCGTGTCATTGGAATCCGTCCTCCCTGGCGAGAGTGACCGGTGTCACAACCGTTGTGCCCAATGGCATTTGCGGTGCCAGTGGCGTGTCGTGCGGGAGTGACGTGCCGGGCGTTGCGTCGGTGCCACGGTGACTTGGCGTCGCGGGTCCGTGCGCCGTACCTTCTCGTCCATGCCCCACCCCACGTTCCCGAACCTCACCGTACTCGATCACCCCCTGATCCAGCACAAGCTCTCGATCCTCCGGGACAAGAACACCCCGACCCGGGACTTCAAGCAGCTCGTGAACGAGATCGCCATGCTCATGGCGTACGAGGTGACCAAGGACCTGCCGCTCGAGACCACGGACGTCGAAACTCCGCTCGAGCGGATGCGCGGCGTCCGGGTGGCCGGGAAGAAGCTCGCCCTGGTGCCGATCCTGCGCGCGGGCCTCGGCATGGTGGAAGGCATCGCACAGCTCATCCCGTCGGCGCGCGTCGGGCACATCGGCATCTATCGCGAGCACGACACGCTCGAGCCGGTCGACTACTATTTCAAGATTCCCTCCGGCGAAGACGCGCGCGATTTCTTCGTGCTCGATCCCATGCTCGCGACTGGCGGGTCGGCCGTCGACGCCGTCAGCGCGCTCAAGCACGCCGGCGCGCAGCGGATCCGGTTCCTCTGCCTCGTCGCAGCGCCGGAAGGCGTGCGCCGCCTGCTCGAGACCCATCCCGATGTTCCCGTCTTCGCGGCGGCGCTCGACCGCGAGCTCAACGCGCACGGCTACATCCTGCCGGGCCTGGGGGACGCCGGCGACCGGCTGTTCGGGACCCGATGAGGTCGGAACTGCACAGTTGACATTTTATGTCATATTTATAGATTGTGACGTAATACGTCATATCTTTCAAATGTGACATAATATGTCCAAGCACTATGTCGCCCTCATCGCCGACGTCGTCGCCTCCCGCGCGCTCCCGCCCGCCGCCCGCGCGCGGCTGCAGGCCGACGCCCGCGTCGCCCTGAAAGACTTGAACCGGCGCTACGCCCGTGTCCTCGCGGCCCGCTTCGCCATCACACTGGGCGACGAGCTGCAGGGTCTCCTGGCGACGCCCCAACCCGTGTGGGAGATCGCGCACGACATTCGCGCCCGCCTCCCCACGGTCGACTGGGTCATCGCGTGCGGCCGCGGAACCATCACGACGCCGCTCGCGCCCACCGCGCCCGAAGTGGACGGTCCCTGCTTTCACGAGGCCCGCGCCGCCATGCAGCGCGCCAAGCGCGAGCGCCGGGTGTTCGCGCTGGGCGGGTTCGACCCCCAGCTCGACCCGCTCACGAGCTACTATGCCGCGCTGTACTGGAGCTGGACCCCCCGCCAGCGCCGCACTGCCACCCTGCTGCGGCTGGGCGACCCCGCCACGGCCGCGGCACGGCTCGGCGTCGACCGCAGCGCGATTTCCCACCTCGCGCGTCGCATGGCCTGGCCCCTCGTGGCCGCCGGCGATAAGATGTTCCGGGCACTCCTGGACATGGAACCCGCGTGAATCCGCTGTTCGTCATCCCGCTGCTCGCGTACACCCTCGCCGCCACGCTCTGGCCCGCCCAGGTGGACGGCCGCCGCCGCGCCCGCACGCTGCTCGTCGGCGAGGCGCTGATCCTGATCGCGGCGCTGATCGCGGGCACGTACCTCGCCCGACTCGCCCGGCCGAGCGCCGACGGGCTGTGGTGGGGACGGGTCGGGCTGCTCGCGACCGGGTATCTGTACGTTTCGGGCCGGGGCGTCGTCCTGATCCGCAGCGTGCTCGAGCTGCCCTCGCTGCAGATGCGGCGCGACGAGGACCGCACCACCGGCGCGATCGACGTCGCCCGGGGGCGCGCCGTGGGGTCCCTCGAGCGCGCCCTCGCCCTCACCCTCGTGCTGCTCGGGGAGTACAGCGCCGTGGGCTGGATCATCGCCGCCAAGTCCCTCGCCCGCTTCAAGCAGCTCGAGGACCGCGAGTTCGCCGAGTACTTCCTGGTCGGCACGCTCGCCTCCTTCCTGCTCGCCGTGCTCGTCGGGTTGGGGATGCATACTCTGCTGCACTAAGCGCCCCGCCCCCGTCCCCACGCAACCCTCCCAGCCCCGGCTGTGTCAGAGGGTTAACTGACACTGCCGCTCCGGAGCTCGGTGGACGAACGCGAACTGATTGCCAAAGTCCGCGCCGGGGACGGCGCCGCGGAACGCGCCCTGTACGACGCGCATGTGGATCGCGTGTATCGCCTCGCCTACCGGCTCGCCGGCGACGACGAGCTCGCGCGGGAGTTCACGCAAGACACGTTCGTCCGCGCGTTCGAGCGGTTGGGCTCGTTCCGGGGCGAGGCGAAGCTCTCCACCTGGCTACACGCTATCGCGACGTCGGTGGCGCTGAACGGGCTGCGGAAGGCGAAGCGGTTTCGCGCCCGCGAGACGGACCTGGACGACGCGGCGGCGATCTCGGGGAGCAGACGGGCCGCCGAACCCGACTTGAAGCGGCGGTTGGCGCAGGCGATCGACGGCCTCCCGACCGGCTACCGCACGGTGTTCGTGATGCACGACGTCGAAGGGTTCACGCACGAGGAGATCGGCGCCACCCTCGGCATCGAAGCCGGAACGTCGAAGGCGCAACTATCGCGGGCGCGGGCCAAGCTGCGCGCCACGCTGGCGGATTTCGCGGGGGAGTGGATCTCATGACGGACGATCGGTTCGAACAGTGGTTGCCGGAGGCGGCACGGGACTATCATCGCCCGCCCGCCACGCCGCGCGAGGAGATGTGGCGCCGCATCGCGGCGCAGCGGGCGGCGCGGCGGCACCGAGTGGTCGTGCTGGGTCCGGCACTCCGTTGGGGCGTCGGGATCGCCGCGGTCCTCGCGCTGGGCGTCGCGATCGGGCGATGGAGCGTGACCGAGCCCGAGGCCGGGCTGCGCGCCCTGGCCGCGCGCGGCGCCGACCCGGCGTCGGCGCTGGCGTACCAGCTCGCCGCCGCACAGTACCTCACGCGCACCGAGGCGCTGCTCACGGGATTCCGCGCGGAGAGCCGCGCCGGCGAGCCGGGACCCGGGACGCAGTTCTCGACGCAGGCCCGCGACCTGCTCGCGACCACCCGACTCATGCTCGACTCGCCAGCGGCGAGAGATGTCAGGCTGAAGGGTCTGCTGGAGGATCTGGAGCTGGTGCTGGCCCAGATCGCCCAGCTGCGCTCGAGCGGCAACCGTGAAGACGTGCAGTCGATCAATCAGGGATTGGAGCAACGGAGCGTACTCCTGCGGCTCCGGACGGCGAGTCCCGCCGGCCCCGGTTCCGTGCGCATGCAAGGAGCATTGTGATGCAAGGCCTACAGTTCGTGGTGGCGGCCGTCATGGGATTGCAGCAACCGGTGGTCGTACCGCCAGTCGCCCCGGGATTGGGTCACGCGCAGGCCGCGCTCCGCGCGCTCCCGGCGCTCGACGCTGTGGACGCCCTCGACCCCGGCGAGTTCGTGTTGCAGCACGATGCGCAAGACCCGACCGACTCGCTGTGGCGGGCCGCCCGGCAGGCGTTCAGCCGCGGCGACTACACCAGGGCCGCGAACCTGTACGGCGATCTGACGCGCCGCTACCCGAGCGCCGCCCGGGCCGG
Source organism: Gemmatimonadales bacterium (assembly GCA_035317625.1). Lineage (GTDB taxonomy): Bacteria > Gemmatimonadota > Gemmatimonadetes > Gemmatimonadales > GWC2-71-9 > AG41. The sequence goes on from DATHGL010000166.1 coordinate 4,134, forward strand.
CGATGCCCTCTACTGGGCCGCGTTCGCGCTCTACAAGAGCGATGACCTCGGCCGTGCCCGCAGCCTGCTCATCACTCAGCAGCGCCGCTACGCCAAAGCGGCGACGCTGCGGGACGGCGACGCGCTGCTCGCCCGGATCCAAGGCGCGCTCGCACAGCAGGGAGACGAGGAGGCCGGCCGCTGGCTCGCCGAGCACGCGCAGCCGGCCCAGCCCGCGCAGCCGACCCAGCCGGCCCAGCCAGCGCAGCCTGCTACGCCAGTCGATACCCACGGCTGTCCCGATGAGGACGACGACGACAACGTGCGGATCGCGGCGCTGAACGGCCTGCTGCAGATGGACGCGACGAACGCGCTGCCGATCCTCAAGAAGGTGCTGGCGCGCCGCGACGCGTGCTCGGCCGGCCTGCGGCGCAAGGCCGTGTTCATCGTGTCGCAGAAGCGCGGCGCCGAGACGGAGGACATCCTGCTTGACGTGGCCCGCAACGACGCCGATTCGGAGGTGCGGCTGCAGGCGGTGTTCTGGCTGTCGCAAGTCGGCAGCGACCGGGCCGTCACCGCTCTCGATTCGATCCTGCGCACCGCGACCGATCCCGAGCTCCAGGACAAGGCGATCTTCGCGCTGTCGCAGATCCACCAGCCGCGCGCCGGCCAGATCCTGCGCGACTACGCGGGCAACGAGCGTGCGCCCGACGAAGCGCGGGAAAAGGCCATCTTCTGGCTCGGTCAGCAGCGCTCGCCCGAGAACGCCGCGTTTCTCCGGGGCCTGTACGCCAAGCTCACGGGCGAAGAGTTGAAGGAAAAGGTGATCTTCTCACTCTCGCAGATGGGCGGCGCGGACAACGGACGCTGGCTCATGGACATCGCCCTGAACGAGCGCGAGCCGGTCGAGATGCGCAAGAAGGCGCTGTTCTGGGCCGGCCAAACCGGTTCGAACCTCGAGCAGCTGGTGGGCCTGTACGACCGCATGCAGAACCAGGAGATGAAGGACCAGTTGATCTTCGTCTTCTCGCAGCGACACGAGGCGGGCGCGCTCGACCAGCTGATCCAGATCGCCAAGACGGAGCAGGACAAGGAGCTCCGCAAGAAGGCCATCTTCTGGCTCGGGCAGTCGCACGACCCGCGCGCCGCGCAGGTGCTGCTGGAGATCATCAACCCGTGACCGGCCGGCTGGTGCTCGCCTGGGCGCTCGTCGCGGGTTCGGCGACGGCGCAGCACCTCGGCGCCCGGATCGCCGCTGCGCCCGACGGCATAGCGCGGCTGAGCTTCGCCGCCCGCCCCGGCGTGTGCGGCAACGGGCGCAACGTCATCGCGCTCGAGTGCTCGGGCGGGACGTGCGGCCGACACACGATCACCCTGGACGGCGGCTACGAGGGCGATGAAGTCGAGTACGACTGCGAGCCCGGGCCGGTCCGGGTCTCGATCACCGTCCGGAGCGGCCGCGTGGCATCGCTCCGGACCTACGTGGGCGGACGCTGGGTGACCGCGCCCCGCCCGGGCGTCACCGATCTCGGGACGGTGTCGCCGCGGGATGCGGTGGACTTCCTGCTCGAGCTCGCGGCACAGCAGGATGGGCGAGTGGGTGAGGATGCGATCCTCCCCGCCACCCTCGCCGACTCGGTGCGCGTGTGGCCGCCGCTCCTGAAGCTCGCCCGCGAGGAGCATGTGCCCCGGCGCACACGCCGCCAGGCCGTGTTCTGGCTCGGCCAGGCCGCCGGCGACGCCGCGACCCGCGGCCTGACCGACCTCGTGAACGACGCGGACGTGGATCGCGACGTGCGGGAACAGGCGGTCTTTGCGCTGTCGCAGCAGCCGCGCGACGCGGGCGTCCCCGCCCTCATCCGCATCGCCCGCACCCACCCGGAGTCGGCCGTGCGACGCAAGGCGATCTTCTGGCTCGGCCAGTCCGGCGACCCGCGCGCCCTCGCCCTCTTCGAGGAGCTGCTCACGAAGCCCTGACCTGGCCACTTCCCCCTTCCCTACTGCCCCCTTCCCCTGTTGTCTTTCTCCGATGCCTTTCTGGACGCTGCGCCGCAAGATCGCTGCGGCGGGGGTGGTCGTGCTCACGCTAACGTTCGGGTGGGCCGCGGTGGTCGTCGCGGTGGCACTCACTGGCGCACACGATCAGGCCACCACGGCCGACGCGATCGCCGTGCTCGGCGCCGCACAGTACAATGGCCGCCCCTCGCCGGTGTTCCGGGCACGCCTCGACCACGCCGCGACGCTGTACCAGCGCGGCCTCGCGCCCGTGGTACTGGTGACGGGTGGCGTCGGCTCGCGTGACACCCTGAGCGAATCGGAGGTGGGGCGGCGCTACCTCGTGAAAGCCGGGCTGCCCGACGGCGCGGTCGTCGCGCTACCCGCAGGAGAGACCACCGCCGCCTCGCTGGACGGCGTCGCCCGCTGGTTCTCCGGCAAGGAGAGTCGCCGCGTGCTGCTCGTGTCCGACGGCTTTCACATGCTGCGGCTCAAGATCATCGCAACCCGGCTCGGCCTCGCGGCGTTTACGTCGCCAGCAGCCAACTCGCCGATCCGCTCGAATCCGCGTCGCAACGCGGTCTACTTTCTCGCCGAGGGATTCAAAGTCCCCGTCACCTGGGTCTTCAACCGCTGAGGGTGTCAAATGCAGCTCGAGACGCGCCGAGTGTACACCGGCCGGGTCGTCCGGCTCGACGTCGACACGGTGCGGTTCCCGGACGGATCGACGGGCGAGCTGGAGATCATCCGCCACCCCGGCGCCGCCGCCATTGTGCCCTGCGCCTCCGACCCCCGTGGTGAGGATCCCACGATCCTCTTGATCCGACAGTACCGCTACGCCACCGGCGGCCCGTTGTGGGAAATCCCGGCCGGCACGCTCGACCCGGGCGAGGAACCGGAGGCGTGCGCCCGCCGCGAGCTGCTGGAGGAGGCGGGGGTCGCGGCGGCTCGCCTGGAGCGGCTCACGTCGATCTGGACCACACCCGGCTTCACCGACGAGGTCATCCACCTGTACCTGGCGAGCGAGCTGACCACGCGCACGCCGTCGCGCGAGCGCGACGAGTTCATTGAGGTGGTGCCACAGCCGCTGTCCCGGGTCCTGGGGCGCGTCCGGGACGGGGAGATCCGTGATGCAAAGACCCTGGTGGCTATCCTTTATATGGCCGGGTTCGTCCTCGGGATGTAGCAAACCCTTGTCCCCCGAGGAGGACGGGCGTGTCGAGCCGACTCGACGGCCGGTTTTGCGAAGCTGCGACATCACTGAGGGTTACACCGACCGTGCGACGGGTACGGTTCGTGCCGTATCTTTAATCGTAGAAGAGGTCGCCGTCTCGCCGTGCCGTCTCCAAGCATGTGATCTGAAAACCTGGAGCAGTTCATGCGAGCCACCCTCAAGCGCAAGAGTCAGGTCGTCGTCACGCCGCGCGCCCTCGAGCGCCAGGCGCTCCATGAGTTCGACGACGGCCGGCTGGTGCTCGAGCACCTGGCGGGCGATCCGCAGGCGTTCGGCACCCTGGTGGACCGCTACCAGACCCGCCTGCTCAACTTCATCAACCGCACCATCGGGGACCGGGAGCGGGCGGAAGACCTGGTCCAAGAGGTGTTCATCCGCGTGTTCCGCCACCTCCACCGGTTCGACCAGACCAAGAAGTTTTCGACCTGGATCTACACGATCGCCTCCAACCTCGGGAAGAACGAGCTGCGCAACCGCAGCCGCAATCCGCTCGTGTTGTTCCAGACCATCAAGAAGCACTGGGAAGCGGATCACCGGCCGATCCAATTCGAGGACACCACGGCCCGACCGGACGATCTGTACCGCAAGCGCTACCTGAAGGAGGCGGTGGACCAGTGCGTGGGCCAACTCCCCACCCATCATCGGGCGGTGTTCGTGCTCCGGGAGCTCGAAGGAAAGAGCTATGCCGAGATCGCGGACATCACGGGGTGCAACCTGGGGACGGTGAAGAGCCGTCTCAACCGGGCCCGCAACAGCTTCGCTCAACTGATCGGGCCGCTGCTCGAGTAGATCGGGCTTCCCGACACCCACCCCCCGACCCCCCTCCAAGGGGGCGGGAACCCGCGCCCGCCCCGACGGTAGTAGATTGTCGCACGATGACTTGCAGCGACTTGCTCGAACGGTACACGGATTTTCGCGACGGGCTGATCACCGCCCCGCGCGAACTGCGCCGTTTCGAGCGCCATCTGGCGCACTGCGCCGCGTGCCGCCGCTACGACACGGCGGTCCGGCGGGGGGTGCTGGCGCTCCAGGCGGCGGGGACGATCGAGCCCTCGCGCGACTTCCGGCGCCGGCTCGACGCGCGACTCGAGCGGGAGCGACGTGCGGCCCGTGAGGTGCCGGCGCGCGCCGGCATCGCCGCGGCCCTGTTCCTCGCAGCGACGCTCGCCCTCGTGGCGCTCGAAGGCATACGGCGCCCCGACGTGGCCCGCACCCCGACGCTGCCACCCGTTCCCTTCCCCAAGCCAGTCGTGCAGGCGGGCGTTCCGTTCGTCTCGTTTCAGGACCCGCGTGCCAGTGTGTTCGCGGGAAGCCCGGCCGGAGACGGGTCCACCCTGGTCGAACCCGCGTCCGCGGGACGCTAGGCTTTCTCTCGCCCCGAGGCCGCGGTAACTTCCGCCCCGTATGGGGCCGCTCACCTTCGACGCGCTGCTCCGCAGCCTGAAGCAGGGCGCGCCTGATCCCGTCTATTATCTCCATGGCGACGAGGACGTGCTGAAAGAGGAGGCCGTGCGCGCGCTCCTCGAGCGCGCCGTGGACCCCAGCGCCCGCGCCTTCAATGTCGACCAGCGGAGCGCCGGGGACCTCGATCCCGAGGCGTTCCACGCGCTCGTGAACACACCCCCCATGCTCGCGGCCACCCGCGCGGTCGTGATCCGCGGGCTCGAGCAGCTCCGCAAGACCGCCGCAGTCCGCCGGGAACTGCTCCGCTACCTCGAATCCCCCAATCCGACCACCCTGCTCGTTCTGGTGCACGGCGCCGGCGAGGCGCCCGACACCGAGCTTGCCCGGCGGGCGACCGCGGTGGGAGTCGAGCCGCTGCCTCCGGCCCGGGTCGAGCGCTGGATGGCGCGTCGCGCGCGGCAGCTCGGCCTCACGCTCGCACCGGAGGCCGGGGAGCTGCTCCTCGCCGCCGTGGGGAGCGATCTCGGCGCGCTTGCCCGCGAGCTCGAGAAGCTCGCCCCGCTCGCCGTGGGGCGGCCGGTCACCCGCGACGAGGTGGCGGCGCTGGTCGGCGTGCGCCGCGGCGAAACACTCCAGGATTGGATCGACGCCGCGCTCGAGCGGCGGCCGGCGGCCGCCGCCAGCCTGGTCGAGCCGGTGCTGGAGCAGGCGGGGATGAGCGGCGTCCGGATGCTCAGCGGCCTGGGGACGGGCCTCGTCGGGACGGCGCTCGCCCGGGCAGAGCTCGATCACGGCACGCCGCGCGGCCGCCTCGAATCGTCCCTGATGGCGCACCTGCGGGCGGCCCGACCGTACGGGCTCGGCAGCTGGGAGCACGCGGCGGCACAGTGGGCTCGCTGGGCGGGGCTCTGGACCGGAGCCGAGCTGGAGGGCGCGCTGCGCTTGGCGCGCGACGCCGATCGCGCCCTCAAGTCGAGCACGCTGACCGATGAAGCGGGCATTCTGCAGCAGCTGGTGCTGTCGTTCGCGGTGCTCGCGCGGGAGGCAGCATGAAGGCGGCTAGTCGGTTAGTCGGTTGGACGGTTAGTGCGACGCTGCTGCTAACCGTCCAACCGTCCAACCGTCTGACCGCCCAAACCGACACGCTCCGCGCGGCGGCCCTCCGCGTGGCACAGACCCGGCCGGACTCCGCGCGCGCCCTGGTCCGCCGGCTGCTCGCGAGCCTCTCCCCCCAGGACTCGTTGTATCCCGGCGCGCTGTTCACCGCCGGTCGCGTGGCGGCGGACGCGGTGACCGCCGCCACGAGTCTGCAGCGAGTGGTGATCGAGTACGGCCGGTCGGTGTGGGCCGACTCGGCGCTCGTGCTGCTCACGCAGCTCTACTTCGCGCAGGGTGATCCAGCGGCCACGGTGCAGGCAGCGGAGCGCCTGCGGCTCGACTATCCCGATTCGCCGCTGAAGGCCCGAGCCGACTTCTGGGGGGCACGCGGCTACTTCGATTTGAAGGACGACGTGCACGGCTGCACCCTGGTCCGCGAGGCGCTGGATGGAGCCGGCGTCGACGTGGAGTTCCGGAACCAGGTCAGCTTCTACGCTCCGCGCTGCGCCTCCGTCGCGGCCGGGGCACCGGTGACCGCGCCCCCCACCGCGGGCGACAGCCAGGCGAAGCCCACGACCGGGGGCGGGGCGGGAACGTACGCGGTCCAGGTGCTCGCCGTGAAGAGCGCGTCGCAGGTCGACGAGATGCTCACGCGATTGAAGGTGATGGGTTTCGACGCACGGGTCGTGCGGGACACGAGCGGCCTCTTCAAGGTCCGAGTCGGGCGGTACGCGTCGCGCGACGAAGCGGTGCAGGTGCAGCGGCGCTTGAAGACGCGGCTGGGCGGCCAGCCGTTCGTGGTGGAGGAGTCGTGACGCCGCGCGTCGAGACCGATACGCCGCTGATGCAGCAATACCGCGAGATCAAGGCGCGGCACCCTGATACCATCCTGTTTTTCCGAATGGGCGACTTCTACGAAATGTTCGAGGACGATGCGCGGCTCGCGGCGCGGGAGCTGGGGCTCACCCTCACGTCGCGCAACAACGGCGGGGCGGCGGAGGTGCCGCTCGCCGGCGTACCGGTAAAGGCCGGGGTCGAGTACCTGCGGCGGTTGATCGGCCTCGGTCACCGCGTGGCGATCTGCGAGCAGATGGAGGACCCCAAACTCGCGAAGGGTCTGGTGCGACGGGAAGTCGTGGAGATCGTCACGCCCGGCAGCGTGCTGGGGGACGACTGGTTGGAGCGCGGCCGCAACAATTTTCTCCTCGCCGTCGATCCTCGGAGCACACCTGCGGGCGTCGCGGCGCTCGATCTCACGACGGGCGAGCTGCTGCTCGAGACCGTCACGACGGAGGATCTCCCTGCCGCGCTCGCCCGCTACGAGTCGCCCGAAGTAGTGCTGCCCGGTGGCACCCCGTTCACGCTCACGGGCGCCGTGCGCAGCGAACGCGAGGCGTGGGAGTTCGATCCCGAGCTGGCGCGCGAGGACCTGTCCCGCGCGTTCCGGCTGGCGTCCCTCGACGGGCTGGGGGTGGAGCCGGGTGACAGTGCGGCCCTGGGCGCGGCCGGGGCGCTGCTGCGGTACGCGCGCGAGCTCAAGCCGGGCGGCCTGCCGCACCTCGCGCGCCCCCGCATCCTGCGGCGCGGCGACCTGCTGCCGCTCGACGAGATGACGCGACGCAACCTCGAGCTGGTGGAGCCGCTGCGCGCCGGCCCCGCCGGCACGACGCTGCTCGACGTGCTCGACCGTACCATGACGCCGATGGGCGCGCGCCTGCTGCGGCGCTGGCTGCTCGCGCCCCTCATCGACCCCGCGGCCATCAACGCCCGCCTGGACGCGGTGGACGTCCTGGCGGCCGACACCCGCGGGCGGGACCGGTTGCGCGAGGCACTCGACGGCGTGCGCGACGTCGAGCGGCTGGCCGGCCGCGCGGCGCTCGGGCGCGCCACGCCGCGGGAGCTGGGGGCGCTGCGGGATTCGATCCACCGCCTGCCGGACGTGCGCGGCGCGCTCGACGGTCTCGAAGCCCGCGGCCGGGCGTCGCTGCTCGAGGAAGCGGCCGATCGCTTCGACCTGCTCCAGGACCTGGGCGAGGAGCTGACCCGAGCCCTGGTCGAGCGTCCGCCCGCGCAGGCCGCCGACGGCGACGCGATCCGCGCCGGGTACGACGGCGAGCTCGACGGGCTGAAGGACGCGCGCGACGGCGGGAAGCAATACATCGCCGGGTTGCAGACGCGGGAGCGGGAGCGCACCGGTATCTCCTCCCTCAAGGTGGGATTCAACAAGGTCTTCGGCTATTACCTCGAGATCACGAACCCCCACCGCGACCGCGTGCCGGCGGACTACGAGCGGCGCCAGACGCTGTCCGGGGCGGAGCGGTTCGTCACGCCCGAGCTCAAGGCGTACGAAGCGAAGGTGTTGGGCGCCGAGGAGCGCATCGGGGTCCGCGAGGCGGAGCTGGTGGACGCGCTGCGTGCCCGGGTGGCGGCCGCGATCGCCCGGGTCCAGGGGACGGCCGGTGTGCTCGCCCATCTGGACGGGTGGGGCGCGCTCGCCGACGTCGCTCACCACGAGGGGTACGTCCGGCCCGAGGTGAACGACGGATTCACCCTCATGCTCGAGGGGAGCCGCCACCCGGTGGTCGAGCGCATGATGGCGCGTGAGGCGTTCATTCCGAACGACGTGCAGCTCGACGAGGCGGGCCGGGTGATCCTGCTCACCGGCCCGAACATGGCGGGCAAGTCGACGCTGTTGCGCCAGGTGGGGCTGAGCGTCCTGCTCGCCCAGATGGGCGGCTTCGTTCCCGCGCGGCGGGCAGTGATCGGCGTGGTCGACCGTCTGTTCACGCGGGTGGGGGCCTCGGACAACCTGGTGCGCGGTCAATCGACGTTCATGGTGGAGATGAGCGAGACGAGTGCCATCCTCCACGGCGCGACCGCGCGAAGCCTCGTGCTCCTCGACGAGATCGGGCGCGGGACGTCCACGTACGACGGCGTCGCGATCGCCTGGGCCGTCAGCGAATACCTGCACAACACGATCGGCTGCAAGACGATCTTCGCGACCCATTATCACGAGCTCACGCAGCTCACCGAGGAGTTGGCCCACGCGCGCAACTTCAACGTCGCGGTGCGCGAGGCCGGGGAGGAGATCGTGTTCCTGCACCGGCTCGAGCCCGGCGGGGCCGACCGCTCGTACGGGATTCACGTGGCACAGCTCGCGGGGCTCCCGGCGCCGGTGGTGGGACGGGCGTGGCAGGTGCTCGCCCTGCTCGAAGCGGGGCACCACGTCGCTCACCGGGCGCCGCCCCCGCCCCCCGACGCGACGCAGCTGGGGCTGTTCGGCGCGCCCGGCACGCCGCATCCGCTGCTCGCGGAGCTCGACCGCCTCGACGTAAACGCGCTGTCGCCGCTCGAGGCGCTGAACCGCCTCGCCGAATGGAAGAAGCAGCTGGCGGAGGGACCGTGACAGTCTGGCGTGTCGCGCTCGCGGGCGCCCTGACACTCGGTGCCGTCGGATGCGGCAAGACCCCCCCGGCCGATCAGGCGGGGAGCGGA
>DATHGL010000167.1:0-7740 GCA_035317625.1 Gemmatimonadales bacterium
CTTCACGACCCCGCCGCCGATCTGGTCGAAGAGCGCGAGCGCCGATTCCACGTTCCGGCGCGCCTCCTCGTGGCGCTCGCGCGCAACGTAGACCTCGGCGTGGTTCAAGAGACACAGGCCCTCGAGGTACGTGTCGCCCACGCGCGCGGCGATTTCGTAGCTTTTGGTGAAATAGCCGTCGGCTTCGTCGAGCAGCCGCTGCTGGGCGCTCACCATGCCCAGGTTGTGGTACGCGATGGCGCACCCGTGCTCGTCGTTGCAACTCGCGTATGCCTCCAGGGAGCGCGCGTAGCACGCCAGCGCGTCCCCGAAGTCGCCCTGAATGCTCGCCAAGATCCCCAGGTTCTGCTCCACCCGCGCCCGGAGCTCGCGGCTCGAGCCGCCCAGGCGCACCGCGCGCCGGAAGTTGCGTCGCGCCTCAGCCAGTGGGCCGGTCTCGAGGTCGATCCCGCCCAGGGTATTCAGCGCTTCGGCCGCGAGGAGGTCGTTGCCTGCCCGGCGGGCAACGGTGATGCTCCGGTGACACAACCGGCGCGCCTCCGCCGACTGGTTGTGGCGGTGCTGGACGACGGCGAGTCGCCGCAGCGCTTCGGCCAGCACGGCCCGCTCCCCCGTGCGCTCCGCCGCGCGAATCGCCCCCTCGTATGACGCGACCGCCTCGGGGATGGAGCCCGAATGCTCCCGGGCGCGCGCTTCGTGCAACAGCTCCGCCGCGGAGCGCATCCACGCGCGCCGACCGCTTCGTCCGGGAGCGGTAATCAGCGCAGTCGTCATGGCCCGGTGCGTGGCGGGTTCACCACCGGGGCCCGGGGCCCGACGGCTAGGGGCGGGTGGTACGCGAGGCCGGCCGTCCTCTGGACGGCTGGCCCCCCCAGCAACGCGTCGAGCTTCTCGATCTCCCCTTTGGCCCCCAGCCGCGTGAACGTCGCGCGGGCCGCCTGCGCCGCCCGCTGCGCGGCGGCGCCCTGGTCTCCTCGGGCCAGGAGATGCGCGAGATCGCGCTGGGCAATGGCGACCAGGAGCGGCCGCTCGTGCGCGGTCGCGCGGTCGATGACCTGGTGAAGCATGTTCTCCGCGTTCTGCGCTCTTCCCGCGAACCCCAGCGCCACAGCGAGGATGCGCAGGTCTTCGGTTTCGCGGACGGCGTCCTTGAGCTCACGGTGCACCGCCATTGCGCTGTGCGCTTCCCGGATGGCGAGCTCGGGCTCACCGCGGACTATCAGGATTTCCGCCCGCCCCGCGAGCGCCTGGGCCTTGAGCCGCCGGTCGCCCAGCCGTTCGGCCTCCCGCACAGCCGCGTCGGCGGCCTTCATCGCGTCATCCAGATGGCCCTGCTCGCGGTAGGCGATCCCGAGATTGTGCTGCGACTCGGCGATGCCGCGATCGTAGCGGGCCCGCTGGTACGCGGCGATCGCGCGGGTGTACGCGCCGACCGCCCGGCCGTGGTCCCCCTGCATGTTCGCGATGATGCCGAGGTTGTTGGCGCAGCGGCCCAGGGTAGCCATGTCATTGTCGTGCATGGCCTCTTCCTGCGCCTGCGTGAAGAAGTCGGTAGCCTCGTCGATGCCGCCCCGCTCTAGCGCCACCGCGCCGCAGACGTTGAGCCCACGCACCTCCAGCGTGCGATCCCCCAGCACTCGCGCCCGCGACAGTGCCACCTTGGCCCATTGCTGGCCCACCTCCAGCCGTCCGAGCCGGCTGTGCCCGATGCCGCAGAGCAGGGCCAGCATCGGGGACTGCTCGAGCTCGTTCTGCGTGCGACTCCCGAGGTAGGCGACGAGCTCGGCATACTGCCCTGCGTCGGCCAGCGCTTGCGCCGCATGCAACGGCGCCAGGGAGCGGCCCAGCTCGGCTGCGAAACCGTCGTCCCACTCCTGACTCGCCAGATTCCGGATTTCCGCTTCGGCCCCAACCCGGGCGAAGACGGCCTGCGCCGTGCGCGCGGCCGCCCGGGCTTCGGCGTTCCGGCCGGTCCGGCGCAGGACGATGGCAAGGTCCCGCGTCGCTTCGGCCAGCAGCTGAGGCCGCCGGTGCCCCTCCGCCCTCGCGATCACGTCGCGCAGCGCAGGCTCGGCGGCCGCCAGGTCGCCTTCGGCCGCCAGCACCAACGCCACGGCTCGCAGGTCCTCGGCCTCGTCTGCAGGATCGGGCACGCGGCGGCGGATGTCCCCGACCTCGTCCAGCGCGCGCCGTGCCAGCTGCAGCTCGCCCCGCGCCACGCGCGTCTCGGCCCGCCCCCGGAGCGCCAGGGCCCACAGGGTGTGATCCCCGGACGCCTCCGCTTCCGCGACCGCCCGGTCGGCCTCCGTCAGCGCGCGGTCGAGCGCTCCCTGCTCCCGATACGTGATCCCCAGGTTGTGGTAGCACTGCGCGACGCCCTGCCGCCGGCCCGCCCGGTCGAAGGCGGCGCGGGCGATCTCCCAAGACGCGATCGCCTCCGCGTGCCGCCCCCGCAGGTGACTGATGATCCCCAGATTGTTGGAGCAGCGGCCGGCTGTGGCGACATCGCCATCCCGGCTGGCCACCATGAGGGCCCGCGTGCAATAGTCCGCCGCCTCGTCGATTCGCCCGCTCACCAACGCGACGGCGCCCCGCGCGTTGAGGGCGCGACCCTCGACCGCTGGCTCTTCCCGCTTGCGCGCCTGGGCCAACGCCATATCCAGCCAGCGGAGCCCCTCATCGTGCCGCCCGAGCCGCGACTGCGCGGTCCCGTACAGCAGCGCGAGGCTCGGCGACTCTTCGAGCACACGGCCGTTTTGGGCGCCGAGGTAGGCGACGACCTCGGCATGGCGGCCCGCCGCGGCGAGCTCCTGGGCCCTCTCGACGACCAGCGATGACGTGTGCATGGGATGTCCTCCGGCTACCAAGAGACCGCGTACTGGGAGAAGTGGTACAGCGCCGCCGTAACCAACTCTTGCGTGGTGTCGTTTTTCGACCACAGCTGCCTCCAGGCATCCGTCCTCGTGCCCTTGTACCAGATGGCGAGCTGCTCCTGCAGTGTCTCATCGATGGCGTCCACGACGCCATCGCCGTTCAGATCGGGATTCGCGTTCTCATACCGGATGGCCAGCAGCGCCGGGCTCGATTTGGAGAACACCACGCCGGACGGCTGGAAGTCCACGCTGAAGAGAACCGAATCGATCGTCAGAGTGATGCGGACCGAGTCGCCCCTGTTCAGCGGCACGCCCCCGGCGCCGGCCACCAAGCCATTGATGGGGATCTTGAACCGCAGGAACGGGTCGGCCAGCCATTGGCCGGGGGCGCGGCGGTAGTTCAAGAAGATCGCCGTCTGTGTCCCACGTTTGGCCCAGAACGAAACCTGGTAGGCCTGGAGCCGGGGCGCGGTCGCCGACTGCCGGAGGATGTGTGTTCCGGGGGGGCTCACCGCCGCTGCGAGCGCCCCTTGGATGGCGGTGGAAGACGGTCCGGTTTGGTCCGAGCATCCCGCAGCGGCTAGCGCGAGCGTCGACAGCATCACGTAACGGCGGACGGACATGTGGTGTTCTCGGTGCATGGGAGTCCTACCAGGCCACGGCGTAGTTCGAGAAGTGACGCAGCGCCCCGAAAGCCCAGTACGGCGTCCAGCCTCCTGTGTCCACCCTGAACCTCATGACAAGCAGCGAGTCCACCGCAGCCGTCGGCGACTCCAGATACTCCACGACGCTCAAAGCATCGGTGACATTGGCGATCCGGGGAACCTCGTTATGGCGCAGCTTGCAGTTCTCCAAGTTCGTCGCCACGACCGCACCCAGGCCGTGAGTGCCGGTCTTGAAGACGAGGCCGTCGGGGCGGAGACGAACTCGGCGTACGGTGTCCGACGGCGCCACCGCAGTGATCTTGACGGGGGCGCTGAGCGCCAACGAATCGACCCACAGCACGTTGGCGCCCACGACGAACCATCCCCCTGCAGGTCCGATCACCTGAGTCACGGAGTCACGAGGGACCCGAGCGCACTGGACCAGGCTGGTGCCGGATGATTTGACTCTTCCCGCCAGCAGGCCGGGCGTCTCCGGACCAACGCCAACGGGCGATGGGTCGCTGCAGCTCGAGGCCAGCAGCGCGAGCGGGATCAACCACCGCCGGACGAAGATGCGATTCGAGGTCATGTGAGTTCCTACCACGCCACGGCGTATTGAGAGAAATGGTGCAGCACTCCGGCGACAAACTGATTCCCTCTACTCCAGGCCTTTTTTCTGACCCTGACCCACGTGGAGTCGGGCGGGGCCAGGTACCGAATGACGTTCAGTGAGTCGGTGACCTGCGCGATCCGGAGCGTATCGGCCATCGGCAGGCCGCAGTCCCTGAAACTCGTATAGAGCAGCGCCGACCATCCGGCACCGTTGGTCCGGAATCGGAGGCCGTCGGGCCGAAAGCGAACCCATCTCGCGGTGCCTGCGGGCGCCACGGCGGTGATGCTCACCGGGTCGCTGAGCGCCATCGAATCGACCCACAGAAAGTGGCTGCCTACCGCACTGAGCCCCCCCGCGGGTCCGATCACCTGTGTCACGGAGTCGTAGCCCTGCGAGCACGGGACGAGGCCGGACCCCGTGGGCAACGGCGTATCCCACCTACCTCCCTTCTGGAAGGCAGGCGCCTGGAGGTCGACGCCAACCGGCGAGGGGTCCCCGCAGCTCAGGGCGGCGATCGCGCCGGCGAGCAGCGTGAACGGGATCAGGGAACGGCGAACGGACATGCGATTCTCCGATTGCATGGTGAGTCCTACCAGGCGACGGCGTAGTTGGAGAAGTGCTGGAGCTGGCCCGTGACCGTGTGGGCGTCCAGGTCGTTCGTGGACGGCACGTACTGGATGATCTGCAGCACGTCCGAGACCTGAGCGACCTTGAGCTGCGTCGCATTGGCCAGGCTGCAGTTCGAGTAGCTGATCGTGAGCGACGCGGGTTGCTTGAACACGACCTTGTCGGGCTTGAACTGGATGTAGTTGCCCGAATACCCGGCCGGGATCTGCGCCTGGATGGTTACCGGCGCGCTGAGCGCGCCCGCAGGGATCGTCAGCCGCGCCGGGCCGAGTGCGACGACGCCGCCCGCCGGCCCGACGGTCTGTCTGATCATTCCGACCTGGACCGTCGAGCAGGAGGCGACGCCTCCGTTCCCACCGCCGCCTCCCCCACCACCCTTCTTCGACGTGGCCGACGCCTGGAGGACGGGCGCGCCGAGCCACGCGGGCGCCGTGGCGTCCGGGCGGGGCGGGCCTGTGATGCCGGGATCCGCGCAGCTCAGGGCCGCGGCAGTCGCGGCGACCAGCAGCGCGGCAAGTGAAAGACGGTCGGGCTTCATCGTCGGACGCTCTCGGTTGGTGACGGGGACGCACCCAGCCACGAAGCAGGAAGCGTTCCCGCGTGCCGGTTCGACCTAGGCCTTTGATGCGGCGAGATTTGCGTGTGGGAACCCGATACGTATTTCTGTGCTACAGGGTCGTTTTGTCCCTGCGCGTGGGTCGATTCGGACTAGAGCGAGCGGACCGCCGGCTCCGCCCAGTACCCTGCTTCCGGATCGGACCCCACAGCGTCGCCTCCGCTCAAGAGACGTCGCAGGCGCCGCGGAGAGATCACGAGCCGGCGAGCCGACTCGCTGCGATTCCCGCCGCACAGCTGCACCGTCGCACGAACGGCGGCGGCCGTGATCTGGTCCAGCGGCGCCGGGAAGGGGATCGGTCCGTCGCGCTGCGGCTGTGCTTCCGCCTGAGGCAGCACCTCGTCGGCGCTCAGCTCGCCGGCCGGCGACAGGAGCAGCGCCCGTTCCAGGGCGTTCTTCAGCTCGCGGACGTTTCCAGGCCAGGGATGGGCGCGCAGCCGGCGGCGCATCTCGGGCGTCAGCATCGGCACGGGCAGGCCGTGCTCCCCGGCGAGCCGCTCGAGCAGCGCCTCCGCAACGAGGAGGAGATCGTCACCCCGCTCCCGCAGGGGCGGCAGCCTGAGCACGACGGTGCTCAAGCGGAAAAAAAGATCTTCCCGGAAACTTCCCTTGCGCACTCGCTCCGCGAGTTGCTCGTTGGTCGCCGCCAGAATGCGGATGTCTACCCTCCGCGATTTCGTCCCTCCGACGCGGCGGATCTCCTTGTCCTCCAGCACGCGCAGCAGCTTGGCCTGGACATTGAACGGCAGGTCGCCGATCTCGTCCAGGAACAGCGTGCCGGTGTCGGCCACTTCGAACAGCCCCGGTTTGGCCGCGTGTGCGTCCGTGAACGAGCCACGCTCGTGACCGAACAACTCCGACTCGATCAGGTGCTGTGGGAGGGCCGAGCAATTGACGGCGACGAATGGGGCGCCGCAGCGCGGACCGCCGGCGTGGATCGCCCGCGCCAGGAGCTCCTTCCCGGTCCCCGTCTCGCCGACGATCAAGGCGCCGGCACTCCGGTGCGGCAGGAGTCGGGCCGCTCGGGAGAGCTCCTTCTTGATGGCCTGGCTCTCGCCGACGATCGCGGCGAACGGGTCGCCGTGACCGTTCAACGCGGCCCCCGCGGCCCCCGCGCGCGCGCGCGCGCCGTTGACCACGGCCGCGACTGCATTGCGGAAGATCTCGAGATCGTCGGGTAGCGCGAAGTAGTCGCTTGCACCACGGGCGACGAGCTGCATGGCCGTGCGCCGCCCAGGATCCGTGCCCACGACCAGCGTCGGCGGTCCCAGCGGGAACCTCTGGGTCTGGAGCCACTGGATCGCCTCCCGCTCGGCGCCGCCCGCGGCGACGATGATGGCCGCCGTGTCGGCCCGGGGGGTGACCGCGTCGGTCGGCGCGACGTGGTCGATGACGACGTCGAGGTCTCTGGCGAGATCGGTCCAGAATCCCCGGAACGCGTCGGAGACTGCGATGACGCTCAGACGCGGCACGGCGGCGCCTCCTCGGCTACACAATTGCCTCCGCGCCCCTTGGCCAAGTACAGGGCTCGATCGGCTGCCACGACGAGCTGGGCTTCCGACGTCGCCGAGGGGGCGAGCGGCAATTCGGCCAAACCCACGCTCACCGTGCCGTGGGGGGAGGCGCCCGGCACGATCCCTTCCGCGAGCGCCGCCGCCACCTTCGCGCACGTCCGCTCGGCCACGAGTCGTCCCGCCGCCGCGTCGGTATCCGGAAGGATGACGGCGAATTCGTCTCCGCCATACCGGGAGGCGATGTCCGCGGTACGGAGGCAGTCCTGGATCGCCCGTGCCACGCGGGCGAGCACGCAGTCCCCCGCCTGGTGGCCCCACCGGTCGTTCACGGCTTTGAGGGGATCGACGTCCATGAGCAACAGCGTGAGCCGAGCCCCGGAGCGCAGGGACCGAGCCACTTCTCGCTTGAGCGTCGCCTCGAGGTGATACCGGTTGAAGAGCCCAGTCAGGGGATCGGTCACCGAGCGGTGCTCCAGCACCTTGAGAGCCTCGTGTTCGACGATCGCGGGAGCGATCAGGTCACGGCTGATATTCAGGAGGTAATCGAGAGCCGCGACAGAAGCGTCGACGTTTCTGCCGAGGCGTGAGCTGAGTTCCCAACGGTGCGCTTCGATTGCCGCCGAGCGGTCCGCCGTCTCGCGCTCGGTGAATTGCGCGTGGGGGAAGTAGCGCCGCAGCGGAAAACCCCCTGGCTCGGCCTCCCACAGCACGCGCTGTGCTGAACGCCGCTCGGGGCCGGCACGCCGGTCAATACCGCGCCGGTCAGTACCGCGCGTGCTGTGGGAGGCCGAGCAAGGGGGTTTTCCGCTGCGGCGTTACTTCCCCCACGCGCAATTCACCGAGCGCGAGACGG
>DATHGL010000168.1:0-6473 GCA_035317625.1 Gemmatimonadales bacterium
AGACGCGGCTCGATCCCGCCGAGGCACAGTTCTACCAGCAGGCATTCGGGGGCGCCGGCTACCGTTCGACGTCGTACACGCTGGTGACCTTCGGGGCCGGCTTCGCGCTGCCGGCGGGCCGAAATCTGATGCACTTTGACTTCACGCTCCGCAACGCGTTCGACCAGCGCTACGCGGAGTACCTGAGCCGCATCAAGACGAACGCGCCCAATCCCGGGATGGGGCGGACACTGATAGCGCGCGTAACGACCGAATTGTGAGACGGTTGCGCTGTCGAGCCGGCGCCGTCGCTTGACAGGCCCGGCGCCGGCCGATAGCATAACTCCTTCACAAAAAAGGACTTGTGTCCTCATGGGACCAATGGCATGACCGCTCACGCGACTCGCCCCCCCGAGGCCCGGCGGGCCGCCAGCCTGGAGGCGATCGGGCTCGCGCCGCGGCGCGCGGTCCACTGGAACCTCGGACCACCCGAGCTTTACGAGCACGCGGTGCGTCGGGCCGAGGGCCTGATCGCCGAGGGCGGGGCGTTCTGCGCGGTGACCACGCCCCACACCGGGCGCAGCCCGAACGACAAATTCATCGTGCGCGAGCCTTCCTCGGCGAGCGACCTGTGGTGGAACCGTCTGAGCCAGCCGCTCGAGGCCGACCGGTTCGAGCGACTCAAAGCGGCGGTGCTCGCCCACCTCGCCGGGCAGGAGCTGTTCGTCCGCGACCTGTTCGCCGGCGCGGACCCGGATCACCGCTTCGGCATCCGGTTCGTCACGCCGAACGCGTGGCACGCCCTGTTCGTCTACAACATGTTCCTGCGGCCCACCCCCACCGACCTTGCCGCCTTCTCCCCCGGCTGGACGGTGCTGCACGCCCCCGAGCTCCACGCCGATCCCGCCGTCCACGGCACCAACTCGGGGACGTTCGTGGTCATCCATTTGGGGCAGCGGACGATCCTGATCGGCGGCACGCGCTACGCGGGGGAAATGAAGAAGTCGGTGTTTACTATCCTCAACTACGTGCTGCCGAAACGCGGCGTCCTCTCCATGCACTGCTCCGCCAATCTCGGCCGGGCGGGCGACGTCGCGCTGTTCTTCGGTCTGTCGGGCACCGGCAAGACGACGCTCTCCGCCGACCCCGAACGGGCGCTCATCGGCGACGACGAGCACGGCTGGTCGGACCAGGGGATCTTCAACTTCGAGGGCGGCTGCTACGCGAAGGTGATCCGGCTGTCGCGCGAAGGCGAGCCCGAGATTTTCGCGACCACGCGGATGTTCGGCACAGTGCTCGAAAACGTCGTCGTGGACCCCGAGACTCGGGCGATCGACCTCGACTCGGATCGGATCACCGAGAACACCCGGGCGTCGTATCCCATCCACTACATCCCGAACCACGTGCCGGGCGGCGTAGGCGGACATCCTTCGCACATCCTGTTCCTCACGTGCGACGCGTACGGCGTCATGCCCCCGGTCGCCCGCCTCTCCCCGGCGCAGGCGATGTATCACTTCCTGTCAGGGTACACCGCGAAGGTCGCCGGCACGGAGCGCGGGGTGACCGAGCCGAAGGCCACGTTCTCCACCTGCTTCGGCGCACCGTTCCTGCCGCTCGACCCCAACGTCTACGCGTCGCTGCTCGGCGAGAAGATCGCCACCCGAGGCGTTCAGTGCTGGCTCGTGAATACCGGGTGGACCGGCGGGCCCTACGGCGTGGGTCAACGAATCCGTCTCGGGCTCACGCGCGCGATGGTACACGCGGCGCTCGCCGGGAAGCTCGACCGGATCCCCACCACGCCCGACCCGGTGTTCGGTGTCGAAGTCCCGCTGCAGGTCCCGGGTGTGCCCGAGGGCCTGCTCCTCCCGCGAGGCACCTGGAGCGACCCGGCGGCCTACGACGCACAAGCCGCGCGGCTTGCGCAGATGTTCCGGGAGAACTTCGCCCAGTTTCAGGACCACGTGCAGGCCGCCGTCCGGGACGCAGGGCCGCGAGGATAGAATTGCCGACCGCTCCGAAGAGTCGCGAGTGAACTCGCGGCTCGGCCCTGTCAGTAAACTGACGCCGCTCGAGCGGCAGTGCCGAGCCGCGGCTTCAGCCGTGGACTTCGGGGCACGACTCATCCCAGGGCCTCCGGCGACGCTACCGAGGCAGGCATCGTGACCCGGTTCGAGGTCGTCCGCGACCCGCTCTGGGACAACATCCGGCTCGATCCCGAAGCGCTGGCCGTCGTCGACACCCCGGCCGTGCAGCGGCTGCGCTACGTGCGCCAGCTGGGGCACGCGTTTCTCGTCTATCCCGGCGCCACGCACAGCCGCTTCGAGCACGCCCTGGGCGCCTATCATCTGGCGCGGCGCGCGCTCGCCCAGCTCGAGGAGGCTGGGGACGCCCGACTCGATTCCGCCGACCGCGCCCGTTTGAAGCTCGCCGCGCTGCTGCACGACATCGGCCACTATCCCTTCTCCCATGCGCTGGAGGAAGCGGGCCTGCCGCACCACGAGGCGCTGGCGGCCCTGCACCTCGCCGGCGGCGAGCTCGCGGAGCGGCTGGTCGAGCTGGGCACGTCCGTCGAGCGGCTGCTGCCGCTGATCCAGGGCAGCGCCCGCGAGCCGCTCGCGGGCCTCGTCTCGGGCTCCCTCGACGTGGACAAGCTCGACTATCTGTCGCGTGACGCCTGGATGTGCGGCGTTCCGTACGGGGTGATCGACGTCGACCGGCTGCTGACGTCGCTCACGGTGGCGACGGGGACGGACGGGCGCCCGACGCTGGCGTTGCACGAGAAGGGTCTGGCGGCGCTCGAGTCGCTGCTGTTCGCCAAGTATCAGATGTATCGCAACGTCTACTGGCACCACGCCGTGCGGAGCGCCACCTCGATGTTCAAGCGCCTGGTGCGGGGCGCGATCGCCGCCGGTCGAGTCCGGCCGGACGTCGTCGCCGTCGCCACCGACGACGGCCTGATCCACGAGCTGATGGACGACGATCCGAACGGCCTTGCCCGGGGCCTGCGCGAGCGCCGGCTCGCGAAGCGGGCCCTCGACCTCCCGGCTGTGGAACTGCCCGCCGACACGCCGTCGTGGCCGTCGGACGATCCTGACCTGCTGGAGCGCGTGGAGGACCGGCTCGCCCGCGACGTCGGGCTCGCGCCAGGGGAGCTGTTCCTCGACTTCCCCGCCAAGTCCGCGATGCTGGCGCTCGACCTGCCGCTCGTGAAGCGCGACGGCACCGTCACCCAGCTCGCGGGGCCCAAGGCCGCGGCGCACCTGGGCCTGCCGCGGGTCGCCGCCGAGCTCTACCGGTCGGCGCGGCGGCTGCGAGTGTTCGTGCTGGGCGAGGCGCGTGTGGACGCGAAACGGATCGTCGAACTCGTGATGATGCCGCGGGAAGCGGTGATGCGGCTGGTGAGCGGTGAGCGGTGAGAGCGCTCACCTCTTACTGCTCACCTCTTACCTCGGTCTCGCGCCCGGCTGCGTGACTTGCGTGCCGTCGCCCACGACCGCGTCCACCGAATCGATCCGCACGATGACGGCCGTGATGTTGTCGAGCCCGCCATGACGGTTGGCCTCGGTGATCAGAGCGTCCACCCGCTCCTGCGGCATCCGGTCACCGGCCAGAACCTCCGCGAGCTCGGGATCCTCGAGCATCCCGGTCAGCCCATCGGACGCGAGCAGGAAGAGGTCCTGCGGCTTCACGGTGCCGAGATAGATATCCGGCATCACGTCGTTGTTCGCGCCCACGCAGCGCGTGATCACATTCGAGTACGGGTGCGAGCGCGCCTGCTCGGGAGTGAGATAGCCCGCGTCCACCTGCTCCTGCACGTACGAGTGGTCCTTGGTGAGTTGGATCAGCTTGCCGTCGCGATGCAGGTAGCCGCGGCTGTCGCCGACCTGGCCGACGAGAAAGCGCGTCTCGTACAACACGAGGGCCGTGACCGTGGTGCCCATGCCGCGTTTGTCGTGCTCGGTGAGGGTGCGCTGGAAAATCGCGCCGTTCGCAGCGCGGATCGCCGTGCGCATCCGGTCCGCGACCTGGTCGTCCCCCAGTCCCTTGAGTGAACCAAGCTCGCGCGCCACGTAGCGGACCGCCATCTCGCTCGCTACCTCGCCCGCCGCGTGCCCGCCCATGCCGTCGGCGACCACGAAGATCACCCGGTCCGGGACCATCAGAAAACTGTCCTCGTTCCCGGCGCGGATGATGCCGACGTCGGTGCGTCCGGCGCAGGTGATGTGCACGGGGCGCCGCTAGGCCAGCAACCGGTGAAGCAGGAGGGCGAGGCCCGCGGCGCCTAACAGCAGCATCACCGCACCGCCACCGCACCCCTTGCCCTTCTTGGGGGCCGGGTGCTGGGCGGCGGGGCGCTTGGACCCGGGTTTGGCCACGGGCGGACGAAACTTGGGCGGGGGGGATGCTCTCGGCACCGCCGGCGCCGCAGGCTTGGGGGGGGCGAGCGGAGCCGACGGACCGGGTGGCGCGACGGAGTGCGGCGTCCTCAGCATCTGGGTTCCGCCGCCCTTGGCCACGGGAACCGCATCGTCGGCCGGCTCGAACACCAGCTGCACGTCCCCGAATCGGACTGTCGCCCCCGGAGCGAGCGGCGCCTCGCCTTTCACCCGCTCCCCATCGACGAACGTGCCGTTGGTGGAGTCCAGGTCCACCAGCACCCAGACGCCCTCGCGTCGCTGCAACTTGGCGTGGTTGGTGGACACCGAGCTGTCCGGCACCACGACATCGTTGTAGTCGGCGCGCCCAATGTTCACGATCGGGGCCTTCACCGCGAGCCGCTGGCCCGCGAGCGTGCCGCTCCGCGCGAGAAAGCTCGCGAACGCGCTCGGAGCCGACGGTCGGGGGACGGCCGGAGGAGAGGGGGCGGGCGGGGCGGGCGGGGCGGGCGGGGCGAGCGGGGCGAGCGGGGCGAGCGGGGCGAGCGGGGCGAGCGGGACGTACGCCTCCATGCCGTGCACCGTTTGCCGGAGGCGCTCACCGGCGCCGGCGGGTGCCGCCCCGCCAGCGCCGGCTGGCGCGATGTCCGTGTAGAAGCGAAACTGCTCGTCTCCCAGCCGGAGCACGTCTGCGCGGGCGAGGATGCGTTGGCCCTCTATCCGCTCCTCGTTCACAAACGTGCCGTTGGTGCTGGAGTCGACCAGCAGGTAGCCTTTCGGCGTCTGGACGATCTCGGCGTGCCGGCGTGAAACGTCCGTCCCGGACACCACCACGTCGCAGCCCGCCTCACGGCCGAACACCAGCGACGCCCCGGTGATGACGTACTCGCGGCCGTCGGTGAGGCTCACGAGTCGTCCGCCCGTGGTGCCGATAGCCGCGGGCTTCACTCCCGGCTTGCCCGGCCCGGCGCCCGCCGTCGGGGTGAACGCCTTCACGTACTGGGTGCTGCCCGAGCGACGCTCGTCGACGAAGGTCAGCTCCTGGCCGCCGACCTCGACCTTGTCGCCGTGCAGGAGGGGGGTGGGCTCGGCGCCGAGACGCACGCCGTTGATCAGGACTTCGGCCGCGGGTGCGGCCTTGCGGATCACGACCTGCCCGTCGGCTTGGCCCTGAAGCAGGGCGTGCCGGGGCAGGACCCCGGCGCCGACGACGGAGATCGCGCAGCCGGCCTCGCTGCCGAGCATCACCTCGCCCACCGGGATGATGAACTTCTTCCCACCGAGTTCGAGCACCGACATTTGGGAGAGTCCCTTGCAGCCGGAAGTGGCGCCGCCGGAAGTTAACGCGCGACGGCGTAACCGCGCAAGGAAACACGCTTTACGCGACGTGGCACTAGATCGTCGCGTCCACCGAAACCGCCTCCCCCCGCCCCACGAGGCCGCGGCGCACCCAGAACCAGAACAACAGCGATCCCACGATCACCGTCGCGTAGCTGTTGACGAAGCGCCAAATCAAGATGTAGGTCGGGGTGATTTCGCGTGGCACGTAGATCGACATCACAGCGGCGGACAGAAACTCGGCCAGCCCGGATCCTCCAGGCGTGGGGGCGAAGTAGAGGAGAAACGTGATGAAGGTCTGGAGCAGGAGAATGTCGACGAAGTTCGCGGGAATCCCGAGGGCGCGCAGCGCCACGTAGCCCGCGAGCAGTTTGTTGGCGTGCGACGGCGCCGAGAGGATCACGGCCCAGAAGAGTGCCAGCAACCCTTGCGGACTGCCGAACGCCACCATGCACTCGTGGGCCTGGTCGATCCCGTCGCGGAGCTGTTCGATGCGCGCTGCAATGCGGCGGCTGCGGCGCTCGAGCCGGCCCGCCAGCCAGTGCACCCCGTCGCGGAGCCAAGCCGGGAACACCATCGCGACGAGCATCAGGACCCCCAGGATCCCGAAGATCGTGAGGCTGGTGCGGAAGAGGTCGTAGTACGTGATCCCGAGCACCACGTGGTGCTCAGCGAGCGATCGTCCGCCGCCCAGGTAGATCGCCAGCGGCCCCGCCAGCGCGAAGAACGCGACAGTGGCGACGAAGGTCATGAAGGTCGACGTCATCGCCTCGGGAAGCG
>DATHGL010000169.1:0-11502 GCA_035317625.1 Gemmatimonadales bacterium
ATGGGGTTCGCGTACCTGGGGATCGGAGTCGGCGGCGCGTTGGTGCCGTTCCTGGCGGTGTGGCTCACGCGGGCGGTGGGGTGGCAGGGCGCGCTGCAAGCCCTGGGCGTCCTGATCGTCATCGCCGCATTACCGCTGGCGCTGTTCGTCCGGGAATCGCCCGACGGATCGGCCTCCACTACCTCCACCACCTCCACCATCCTCCACCATCCTCCCATCGGTGCCATTTTCCGTGCGCCCGCCTTCTATCTCCTCCTCGCGGGCAGTATGTGCTCGATCGCCGCCGTGGGCGGCACCAACCAGCACTTGAAGCTCTTCCTGAGTCTCGATCACGGCTTCACGCAGGGCGCGGCCGCGCAGGTCGCTTCACTGGTGCTCGCCTCGAGCCTGGTCGGCCGGCTGGGGATGGGGTGGCTGGCGGACCGGTTCCCGAAGAAGTACGTGATGCTGTTGATCTATGCGCTGGTCGCGTCGGCGATCCCGCTTCTCTTCCTGACGGGGACGCCGGGGGGAGGGGCGATCTACCTGTTTGCCGTCGTCTTCGGCATCGGCTTGGGCGGCGAGTACATGCTGATCCCGCTCATGGCCGCGGAGCTGTTCGGCGTGCGTGTGCTCGGCCGCGTCATGGGCGTCGTGCTCACCGCCGACGGCGTCGCCGAAGCCGTCGCGCCGGTGCTCGTCGGGCGGATGCGCGACGTGAGCGCGACCTACGGAAGCGGCTTCGTGGTGCTGATCGGCTTCGCGCTCGCGGGCGCGGTTGCGATCTCGTTCCTGCCGCGTCCAAGGCAGACGACGCCCATGGCGCGTTTCCCCGCTGTGGAAACCGCCTGATGGCTCTCCGACCGATCGGCGTCATCATGAACGGCGTGACGGGGCGTATGGGACTGAACCAGCACCTCGTTCGGTCCATCCTCGCGATCCGGGAGCAGGGCGGGGTGCCGTTGCCCGGCGGCGACCGTCTCGTTCCGGATCCGATCCTCGTCGGCCGCAGCGAGCCGAAGCTTCGGGAGATCGCGGCTGCCCATGGCTTGACACGCGTCTCGACGGACTTGAACGGCTGCCTCGCAAACCCGGCGGACGAGATCTACTTCGACGCCACCGTGACGAGCCTGCGGGTCGCCCATGTGCGGCGGGCGATCGCGGCGGGGAAGCACGTGTACTGCGAGAAGCCTCTCGCCGCCACCACGGCGGAGGCGGTCGAGCTTGCGAGGTTGGCCAGCCATGGCGGAGTGAAGCACGGAGTCGTTCAGGACAAGTTGTTCCTCCCCGGCATCCGGAAGCTCAAGGGGCTGGTGGACGGCGGCTTTTTCGGCCGCATCCTCAGCGTGCGGGGGGAATTCGGATACTGGGTATTCGAGGGCGACGGTCCACCCGCCCAGCGTCCCTCGTGGAACTATCGCAAGGAAGATGGCGGCGGCATCATCCTCGACATGTTCGCCCACTGGCGCTACCTGCTCGATCACACGTTCGGACCGGTCACGGCCGTGCAGTGCACCGGCGCACAGCACATCGCGGAGCGGGTGGACGAGCGAGGCCGGCGGTACGCGGCGACGGCGGACGACGCCGCGTACGCCACGTTCGCGCTCGACGGTCCGGCGGGCGAGATCATCGCACAGTTCAATTCGTCGTGGGCGGTGCGCGTCTACCGCGACGATCTGCTGCAGCTCCAGGTCGACGGGACGCAGGGGAGCGCCATCGCGACGTTGCGCGACTGCAGGATCCAGCGTCGCGCCGACACGCCGCGCGCGGTGTGGAATCCCGACGTGCCCAATCCCCTCGACTTCCACGCGGCGTGGCAGGACGTGCCCGACGAGGAGGGGGGGCCGTTCGACAACGCGTTCAAGGCGCAGTGGGAGCGGTTCCTGCTGCACGTCGCGGCGGACGCGCCGTTCCCCCACGATTTCTGCGAAGGGGCGAAGGGGGTGCAGCTCGCGGAGCTGGCGCTGCAGTCGTGGGCGGAAAGACGCTGGGTCGACGTGCCGAAGCTCACCGCCTGGCGCGCCAAGGGCTGAGGCCATGCCACCCGTCATACGCCTGCCCGTCGCCGACGGCAGCGTCGCACCGTACGCGATGCGCGAGCCGGTTGCGTGGAACCTGCCCACGGGACCGATCCGCAGCCGCGTGGCCTATGCGGCGGCCCACGTGGTGTGCGACCCGCTCGCCGACCGCGATCCGCTGTCGCATGCGCCCCTCGATTGGGAGGCCACGCTCGCCTACCGCTGCCACCTGTGGTCTCTCGGGTTGGCCGTCGCCGAGGCGATGGACACCGCCCAACGCGGCATGGGGCTCGACTGGCCCGCGGCGCGCGAGCTGATCCGCCGGTCGCTCGCGGAAGCGCGCGCGACGGCGGGTGCGATCGCCTGCGGTGCGGGCACCGACCAGCTCGCGGCGGCGGACGCCGTCACCCTGGCCGACGTGGAGCGGGCCTACGAGGAGCAGGTCGGCTACGTGGAAGGGGAGGGGGGACGGGTGATCCTGATGGCGAGCCGGGCGCTGGCGCGCGCGGCGCGCAGGCCCGACGACTACGCCCGGGTCTATGGGACCGTCCTCCGGCAAGTGAGCCGGCCCGTCATCCTGCATTGGCTGGGCGACATGTTCGATCCGCAGCTCGCCGGCTATTGGGGCGCGCGCGACGTCGACGAGGCCATGAACGCCTGCCTCGCCATCATCTGCGAGCACCGCCTCAAGATCGACGGCATCAAAGTGTCGCTGCTGGACGCGGAGCGCGAAATCGCGATGCGTGGTCGGCTCCCGGACGGCGTGCGCATGTATACCGGCGACGACCTCAACTACGAGCAGCTGATTCTCGGCGACGGGGGCGACCCCCGTGGTCACAGCGATGCGCTGCTCGGCATTTTCGACGCGATCGCGCCCGCCGCCTCGGCCGCCCTGCAGGCGCTCGACCGGGGTGACGTGCCGGCCTATCACGCCGCGCTCGCGCCCACCGTGCCGCTCTCGCGCCACATCTTCCGGGCCCCGACTCATGCGTACAAGACCGGCATCGTGTTCCTGGCCTACCTGAACGGCCACCAGCGGCACTTCCGGATGATCGGTGGCGCGGAGAGCTGGCGCTCCGTGCCGCACCTCGTCGAGCTGTTCCGGCTCGCGGACCGAGCCGGGTTGCTTGCGGACCCGGACCGCGCGGCGGATCGGATGCGGCGTGTACTGGCGCTCGCGGGGGTCGAGTGAGTCGCGGTACACTGACCCCGGGCGCAAGCCCGGGGGTCACGGGGTCTCCGGGGTCACTGCCGATCTCCCGGCTCAGCTTCAACCAGATCACCGCGGAGCGGGCGAGCCTCAAGGAGGTCGTCGATGCCTGCGCCCGGCACGGCGTGCCCTACGTCGCGGTGTGGCGTCACAAGCTCGCCGAGGTCGGCGTGCAGGCGGCGGCGTGCCTGGTCCGCGACGCGGGAGTCGCGGTATCGAGCGTGTGCCGTGGGGGGATGTTCCCTGCCGCCACACACGTCGAACGGGAGGCGCGAATCGAGGACAATCGGCGCGCGGTCGACGAGGCGGCGGCGCTCGGCGCGGAGGTGCTCGTGCTGGTGTGCGGGGCGGCGCCAGACAAGGATATCGCCGCCGCGCGCCGCATGGTCGCGGATGGCATCGCCGAGCTGGTCCCCTACGCCCGGGAGCGCGGCGTGCGGCTCGGCATCGAGCCGATGCACCCGGGGTTCGCCGCGGAGCGCTCCTGTATCACGACGCTGCGCGAAGCGCGCCGCCTTGCCGAGCGCTTCGACCTGTCCACGGTCGGTGTCGTGGCCGACGTCTACCACATCTGGTGGGACCCGGAGCTGTACGACCAGTTGGCGCGCACCGCGGGGCGGATCGTCGGCTTCCACGTCTCCGACTGGCTCGTGCCCGTGCACGACGTCTTGATGAATCGCGGGATGATGGGCGACGGCGTGATCGAGCTGTGCCGCATCCGCACTGCCGTCGAGCGGTCAGGATACGCCGGGCCGATCGAGGTCGAGATCTTCAACGAGGCCGTGTGGGACACGCCGCTCGACAGCCTCTTACCGCTGACGAAGGAGCGGTACCTCGCGTGCGTATAGCTCCTGGAGGGGTCATGAGAACGATGAGTCGCTCGTACTGTGCCGTGGCGGCGCTCGGCTGCGCGGTGCTCGTCTGCGCCCGTCAGCTCGCCGGTCAGACGATCCGCATCGACACCGACGGCATCGCCGGTGTGGTCACGGGTCCGAACGGGCCGGAAGCCGGTGTCTGGGTGATCGCCGAGACGCATGACCTGCCGACGAAGTTCGTCCGCATCGTCGTGACCGACGATCGGGGGCGTTACCTGGTCCCCGATCTTCCGAAGGCGACGTACGCCGTCTGGGTGCGCGGCTACGGGCTCGTCGATTCACCGAAGGTTCAAGCCGCGCCGGGGAGGGTCGTGAACCTGACCGCGGTGCCGGCACCCAATCGGCGCGCGGCCGCGGAGTACTACCCGGCCGGCTACTGGTTTTCCCTGATGCACGTGCCCGACAAGAGCGAGTTTACCGCGACCGCGGCCGCCTCCGACCCGAACGGCATGTCGCCGAACGTGAAGAGCCAGGCCGAGTGGCTCAGGATCATCAAGTCGGGCGGGTGCTGGTCCTGTCATCAGCTGGGCAGCAAGGGCACGCGGGAGATCCCCCCGTCGCTCGGCCCGTTCCCGTCCTCGGCGGTCGCGTGGGAGCGGCGGCTGCAATCGGGGCAGGCCGGCGTCCAGATGATGGGGACGCTGAGTCAGCTGGGCGCGCAACGCGCCCTCGCGATGTTCGCGGACTGGACGGACCGGATCGCCGCGGGTGAAGTGCCCGGGCCGCCGCCCCGGCCCCGGGGCGTGGAGCGCAACGTGGTGATCACCGAGTGGGACTGGGCGGACCCCAAGGCATATCTCCACGACGAGGTCTCGACCGATCGGCGGCATCCGACGGCCAACGCCAACGGCTCGATCTACGGGTCACTCGAGTTGAGCGCCGACTATCTGCCCGTGTTGGAGCCGGCGCGCAACGACGCCAGCCGCGTCCCGCTCACGGTGCGCGATCCCGGCACGGCGCCGGCCGCCGGGTCGCAGCTGGCGCAACCGTCGCCCTACTGGGGCAGCGAGGTCATCTGGACCAGCAAGGCCAACGTGCACAATCCGATGTTCGATGAGCGCGGTCGCGTGTGGCTCACGGCCACGGTGCGGCCGCCCGACAACCCCGACTTCTGCAAAGCGGGGTCGAGCCATCCCTCGGCGCGGCTGTTTCCGCTGGCGCGCTCCGGCCGTCAGCTCGCGGTCTACGATCCCACGAGCCGAAAGCTCACGCACATCAGCACGTGTTTCAGTACGCACCACCTGATGTTCGCGGAAGACGCGAACCGCACGCTGTGGACCTCGGGCGGCGGCCCGGCGGTGGGTTGGTTGAACACGAGGCTGTTCGACCAAACCGGCGACGAGGAGAAGTCGCAGGGCTGGACGGCGTTGATCCTCGACGCGAACGGCAACGGCAAGCGGGACACGTACGTGGAGCCGGACCAACCAGTCGATCCCAGCAAGGACAAGCGGATTTCGGCCGGCTTGTACGCGGTCGCCCCGGCGCCCGATGGCTCGATCTGGGGGACATCGCTGGGCTTCCCGGGCGCCGTGGTGCGACTGAACCCGGGACCCAATCCGCCCGAAACGGCGCTCGCGGAATTGTACGAGCTGCCGCTCGACAAATCGGGGAGACCCGTCGAGGGGTTTTCACCTCGAGGCGGAGACGTGGACCGGGACGGCGTCTACTGGACGGCGCTCGCGAGCGGACATCTCGCGAGCTTCGACCGCCGGAAGTGCACAGGCCCGCTCAACGGGCCCACCGCGACGGGCCAGCATTGTCCCGAGGGTTGGACGTTCTATCCGGAGCCCCTGCCGCAGCTCCAGGGCGTGACGACGCCCGGCAGCGCCGAGGCGAGCTACTACACGTGGGTCGATCAGTTCGGCGTGCTGGGCCTGGGCGCGAACGTGCCGATCAATACCGGCAACGGATCGGAAGGGTTGCTCGTGCTGAAGGACGGGAAATGGATCGTGCTGCGCGTCCCCTATCCGCTGGGGTTCTACACGAAATGGATGGACGGGCGCATCGACGACCCGGACGGCGGATGGAAGGGGCGGGGGCTATGGGCGACGGTGAGCACGCGCGCGCCGTTCCACATGGAAGGTGGCAAAGGCACGACGAGCAAGGTCCTGCACTTCCAGCTGCGCCCCGACCCGCTCGCCCGCTGAAGGGAGGAGCCATGCGGAAGGTCTGGATTGCGGGTCTGCTGCTCGCGCCGTTGCTACCGGGCGCTGCGGATCTCCCCACGAACTACGTGGCCGGCAAGTTGATCCAGCTGAACGACAACGGCGCATGGTCCTGGTTCATGGACGAGCGGGCCATCGTCGACGACGGCAAGCTCATCGTGGGATCGGTCCGCGCCGTGGGAGACTATCGCAACGACCGCGCCTCCGACTGGGGGAACGTGGAAGTGTCGGTCTGCGACCTCGCCTCGGGCGCCACCCAACGGACCGTGCTGCACCGCCACCTGCAGCAGGACGACCACGACAACCCCGCGTTCCTTGCTCTGCCCGACGGGCGCTATCTCGCGGTGTACACGCAGCATGGTGTGGAGCAGCGCATCTACTACCGGTTTTCCGAGCCGCGCAATCCGTTGGCGTGGGGGCCGGCGTCCGTTTTCGACACGCCGGGGAACCCGGCGGCTCCGCTGCGCGGCAACAACGTCACGTACTCGAATCTGTTTCGGCTCTCATCGGGCCGGATCATGAACTTTTTCCGGGGCGTCGATCTCGACCCCAACTACATGTACTCGGATGACACCGGCCGCACCTGGCGTTACGGCGGCCGCCTGGCGCACGGCAAGGACGGCTACAGCCCCTATCTCAAGTACGCCTTCGACGGCATGAACACGATCCACTTCGTCATGACGGAAGATCACCCCCGCAACTACGACAACAGCCTGTATCACGGCTTCGTGCGCGACGGCGTCGTGTACCTCTCGGACGGCACCCGCCGCGGCAAGCTCGGCGAGACCACGGACGTGGAGGTCAACGCGTGGGACTTGACCAAGGTATTTCAGGGCGATCCTGACAACGTGGCTTGGATGAGCGACCTCGAGCTCGATCGAGCCCAGCGGCCGTACGTCATCTTCACGGTTCAAAAGGACGGTCGCGGGCTCCCGCGTGGCCAAGGCGGGATGGACCACCGCTTCGACTATGGACGCTGGGACGGATCGCAATGGCGGGTGCACGAAATCGCCTATGCGGGGACGCGACTCTACCCCGGAGAGGACGACTACACGGGACTCGCCGCTCTCGATCCCAACGACCCCGACGTCGTCTACATCTCGACCGACGCGGACCCCGTCACCGGTAAACCGCTCGTGAGCACGGCCGACAACCTGCGCCACCATGAGCTGTTCCGGGGCAGGACGCCGGACGGCGGCGCGACCTGGAACTGGGAGCCCATCACGGCGAACTCGACCGTGGACAACCTGCGGCCCGTCGTGCCGAAGTGGAAGGACTCCCGCACGGCGCTCGTGTGGATGCGGGGCACGTACAAGAGCAACCATGGCGAGTGGACGACGGCCGTGGTCGCGACCGTCCTGAGGGCGCCGGGGTCGTGACGCCGTGATCGGGCAATTTGGCGCGCGACTTGCGAACGCATCACAGGTGCCGCCGGGCCCCGCGACAAGGGGGCTCGACCTGCGAGAGCGTGTTAACGTCGTCGCCGCCGTTGGGTCGGGGCGATTTAGTTCGATAAACGAACAAGATACGCAGACGCGTCTGGGGCAGCCCCCAGGAGCTATCGGTGCTGAATTTCCTCCGTCTGAGTCGGGGAGCCTCGCCCGCCGCTGTTGAGTACCCGCAGCACGTGTTGCCTTGTCGCACCTCCCGACGGAGCGCCACCCTGGCGCTTTTCGGGCTGCTATCGGTGCAGGTCGGCCGCGCCCAGGACCCGCAAGCCGCTCCGCAGGCTCAATCCGTAAGCGGCACGGTCAGGAGCTCCGTCAGCGGACTGCCCCTGCCACTCGTGGATGTGAGAGTTAGGGGCAGCAAGGTGCGGACGGTTACCAACTCCGATGGACGCTTTGCGTTGAGCCTGCCTTCGCTGCAGGATACGCTGCGGTTCTCTCTCATTGGCTACAAACCCGAAAAAGTCCCGATCGACGGACGCACCGAGATCGACGTTCAGATGGCGGCCCTGCCCGCCGAGCTCGAGGCTGTAGAGGTCGTTACGGCTTACCGGGTGCAGGACCGGGGCACGCTGACGGGCTCTGTCTCCACGGTTAGCGGTGGAGATCTCGCCAACCTGCCCGTGGCCAACCTGTCGAACGCGCTGGCGGGCCGGTTGGGCGGCACCACCATTACCCAGAACGCCGGCACGCCCGGGCGGGAGTCGAGCATTCGAGTTCGGGCCGTCGGGACCTTCAACGACGCCGATCCCCTGTACGTCATCGACGGCGTCGTGAGCGACAAGTTCGCATTCGACGGCCTGAGCCCGG
Source organism: Gemmatimonadales bacterium (assembly GCA_035317625.1). Lineage (GTDB taxonomy): Bacteria > Gemmatimonadota > Gemmatimonadetes > Gemmatimonadales > GWC2-71-9 > AG41. Next base: position 8,506 of record DATHGL010000169.1, read on the forward strand.
GGGACGTCGACGACATCTCCGTGCTGAAGGACGGAGCCACCGCCGCGTTGTACGGGTCCCGGGCCGCGAACGGCGTCATCCTCGTGACGACCAGGCGCGGCTCGGTGAGGCCGACCGGATTCACGTACAACGTGAGCGTGGGGGCGCAGGACGCGCCGAGAATTCCGCCGACACTCGACGCGTATCAGCACGCCCAAACCATCAACAACTTCCTGAGCTACAACGCCTTTCCCACCACCGACGCCCGTTACTACACCGCCGACGAGCTGGACTACTTCCGAACGCATTCCTGGGACTGGATCGGCACGCTGTGGCGCGATCCGCTCGACGTCCATCACTCGTTGAACATCTCCGGAGGTACGGACGGCGTGAGGTACTTCCTCGGCGGGTCGTGGCTCAACGAGACGGGCTCGTTCGACAACCTGTCGTTCGGGCGCTCGACCGCGCGCGCCAATCTCGACGTCGATCTCACGAGCCACCTGAAAGCGTCGGTGGACTTCAACGGCGCGCGCCAGAACCGCCACGGCCCCAGCTGGCAGATCGGCAATTGGGCGCAAGAAGACCTGTACAAGGCGCTGGCGCTCAGGACCCGGATGGTGCCCCCTTACGTCAACGGACTACCGGTGGGAAACTGGGTCGAATGGCATCCCGGGGTCGTCATTTCGAACGCGTCAGGGTACGACCGGCACCAATGGTCCGAGCTCAACGTCAAGGGCCGGCTGGATTATCAGATGCCGTGGGTGCACGGCCTGAATGCGAGCCTGACGTACTTCAAAGGATACACGTCGTCTTACGAAAAGCAGTTCAACTTGCCGTACGACATGACGCTCTTCGATACATGGGGCGGTCACGGTCACCTTCTGGGAAGTCAAGTCGTCGGTACCAAACAGCGGGCGGCCGAGGAGTTCCTGCTGACGAACCAGGCGCCGTACAACAGGTATCAGCTCAACGCTCAGCTCAACTACAAGCGCAGCTTCGGAAAGCATGGCGTGGACGCGCTGTTCGTCTACGAGCAGGCGGCGAGCGACACCGCATGGCTCGAGGGGCAGCGCAACAATTTCATTTCGTCCAGCATCGACCAATTCATCGCGGGAAGCAGCGACCCCGCGGATTCGCGCGTCGAGGGCCGTGAGGCGCAGAGCGCCAGACTTTCCTACATCGGCTCGGTGGGGTACAGCTACGCCGACCGGTACTATCTGCAGGGCTCGTTCCGCTACGACGGGTCGGTGATCTTCGCGCCGGCGCATCGCTGGGGCTTCTTTCCTTCGGTTTCCGCGGGCTGGCGCCTCTCGCAGGAGCCGTTTTTCAAAGTCCCGTTCATCAATGAGCTAAAGCTGCGAGCCTCGTATGGCGTCGTCGGCAACGACGCCGTTGGCGACTTTCAGTGGCTCCAGAGATATGTCATTGACACCGGGGCGGTCTTTGACAGTCCCACGCAAGGGATTGCTCCGGGGAGTCTCGCCAACCCCCTCATCACGTGGGAGAAGTCGAAATCGTACAACGTGGGTCTGGACTCCAGGCTCTGGGGGAACAGGTTCAGCCTGACGCTGGATGCCTTCTCTCGCAAGACCCACGACATCCTGGGATCGCGCCAAGCGCAGGTTCCCGGCACCCTCGGGGCCAGCCTCCCAGATGAGAACTACCAGCAGATCGACTCGCACGGATTCGAGATTGAACTGGGGTACAACGGCGGCGCCGACGATGGGCCGCGCTCCTTCAAATACTCCCTGCGGGGCATTCTCGGCTACGCAACCAACAAGATCGTGGTGTTGAACGAAGCGCAAAACCTCGCGGACTATCAAAAGCGCCTCGGTCGAACGACCGCACCCTCCAGTGCATGCTTCGGCTATATCGCCACCGGCATCATCCGCACCCAGGCGGACCTGGACGCCCTGCCCGCGGGGTACACGGTGAACGGCGCGCCGGCCCAGCTGGGGATGTTGAATTACCAGGATCTTCGCGGTCCGCGCGTCACGGCACCGGATGGAACAGTCACCAATCTCCCCCCGGACGGAAAGATCACCAGCGACGATCAGGCCTGGATGTGTGATTACAACAGCCCCCCGATCAACTACGGCGTCAGCATCGGCGCATCGTGGAACGGTCTGCGCGTCGACGCGCTGTTCTCGGGCGCCGCGGGCAACAAGCTGCTCATGCATGCGGATGGGCGGTCGATCCAAGGACGCGCCGAGGAATCGTCGTACGGCTACTGGGCCGACCACTGGACACCCGATAATCCCAATGCCGCGTATCCCGGATACTTCGGCACCGGCTACAAGACCACATACCCCGTATCCACGTTCTGGCTGCGCGACGGGTCGTTCCTGCGGTTGAAGAACCTGACCGTGTCGTATGACATGCCGGAACGCCTGACGCGCGCCCTGGGACTGGCGAGCGCCAGCGTGTACTGCACGGGTTCCAACCTGCTCCTGCTCATCGACCACGTCGGCGATTGGGGATACGATCCCGAGATGGTCAACATCCGTGCATATCCGCTGATGCGGACGGTCACGCTGGGGATGACCGCCTCGCTGAAGAGGAGCCTCCAATGACGATCTTTCGGACCACATTGGTCGCCCTCTCGAGCCTCGCGCTCGGCGGCTGCACCAATATCCTCGACTTGAAGGACTTGGAATCCGTCAATGAAGCGCTGGTGTGGAAGGACCCCGAGTTGGCGGAAGCCTATATCAACAAGGTCTATGCGGACAACCTGCCCGGCTGGTCTACCGGGGACGCCGGCACCTCGGACGAATCTCCCGGCGGCGGCAGTTACATGTACGGGCAGTTGACCGAAGGTTCGGTCGACTTTTGGTGCGTCCGAAACACAACCGACTGCCAGCACCCGCCCTACGACCGAATCAGGAGCATCAATATCCTGTTGGCCGAAATAGACCAGGGAACCCTGGACACCAGCCTGACGAAGCGACTCAAGGGCGAAGCGTACCTCTTCCGGGCCTGGGCGTACTGGGAGCTGGTGAAGCGATACGGCGGCGTGCC
>DATHGL010000170.1:0-10079 GCA_035317625.1 Gemmatimonadales bacterium
CCGCTGGCTCCCGCCCACCATCAACCTCGAACGCCCCGACCCCGCGTGCGACCTGGACTGCCTCCCGGGCGACGGGCGCGCCGCGTCGCCCGACGTCGTGCTCACCAACTCCTTCGGTTTCGGCGGGATCAACGCCGCCGTCGTGCTGCGGCGCACGTAGCGCGGCCCCGCGAATCCGGTAGATTGCCGCAGCCTCCTACCTCGAGGACATCGCGATGCCCAAACTGCTGCGGCCGCTCACGGCTGAATTCGTCGGCACACTGCTGTTCGTGTTCCTGGGCGTGGGCAGCGTGGTGGCGCTGGTCGCCAACGGACCCACGACCGGAAGCATCGGCCCCCTCGGCGTGGCATTGGCACATGGCGTCGGGATGGCGATCATCGTCTCGATGACGATGAGCATCTCCGGCGGCCACATCAATCCGGCCGTCACGGTCGGCCTGTGGATCGCGAACCGGTTCGAGGGCCAGCTGGTGTGGCCGTACATCCTGGCGCAGGTCTTGGGCGCGGTCGTCGGCGCGGCGCTGGTGAAGGCCGTGCTGCCAAGCCTCGCCGTGGGGATCGCCCTCGTGGGCACGCCGCGGCTCGCGAGCGAGGTGACGTTCATGCAGGGCGTGTGGATCGAAGCGCTGCTCACGTTCTTCCTGGTCAGCGCGGTGTTCGGGACGGCGGTGTCGTCGCAAGCCCCGAAGATCGCCGGCTTCGGGATCGGTCTCGCGATCTTCGTGGATGCCCTGGTCGGCGGCAGCCTGACCGGAGCGGTCATGAACCCCGCCCGGGCCATCGGGCCCGCGCTGGTCGCGTGGCAGTGGAACGCCCATGCCGTGTACTGGATCGGCCCGCTGATCGGCGCCGGGGTGGCGGGCGCCCTGTGGAAGGCGGTCCTGCTGCCGCGATCGTGACAGAGGGGCGCAGCATGCTGCGCCCTACAGCGATTCGGCCGCCGTCGGCGCGAAGTACGTGAGGATGATATCGGCGCCGGCGCGACGGATGGCGTACAGCGTCTCCCACATGGCGCGCGTCTCGTCGAGCATGCCGCGCGCCGCCGCGGCCTGGATCATCGCGTACTCCCCGCTCACCTGATACGCCGCCAGCGGCGAGCCGAATTCTTGCTTGGCCCGGCGGATCAGATCGAGGCAGGGCAGCGCCGGCTTCACCATGATGATGTCCGCCCCCTCCGCCACGTCGAGCTGGATCTCTTTCATCGCTTCGTCGGCGTTGGTGCCCTGCATCTGGTAGGACTGGCGGTCGCCGAACTGCGGGGCGGAGCCGGCCGCCTCGCGGAACGGCCCGTAAAACGCCGAAGCCATCTTGGCGGCGTAGGACATGATCGGGATGCGGGAAAACCCCGCGGCGTCGAGCGCCTTGCGGATTCCCGCCACCCGGCCGTCCATCATGTCGCTGGGCGCGACGACGTCGATCCCCGCGCGCGCCTGGGTCACCGCGACCTTCCCGAGGAGATAGACCGACGCATCGTTGTCCACCTCGCCGTCCTGCACGACGCCGCAGTGCCCATGGTCGGTGTACTCACACAGACACGCATCGCCGATCACGACCAGCTCGGGGACGGCGCGCTTCACCGCCCGCGTCGCCTGCTGCACGATGCCTTGCTCGTCGTACGCCTCGGAGCCGGTTGCGTCCTTGGTCGCCGGCAGGCCGAAGAGGATGATCCCGCCGAGCCCGAGCCGATGCGCCCGCTCGGCATCCTGCACCAGCTGGTCCACCGACGTTTGATGGACGCCCGGAAGCGTGGCCACTTCCTGCCGCACGCCCTCGCCGTGGCACGCGAACAGCGGCCACACGAGCTGGGAGGGGACGAGATGCGTCTCTCGCACCAGACGACGCAACGCCGGCGTACGGCGCAGCCGGCGCAGCCGGCGCATCGGGAACTGGCTCATCGGCCGAGCAATCTCGACGCGCCCTGAGCCCGGAGCAAGCCCGCCACGCGCACGCCGGCCGCGCCCGGCTCCCGCTCGTCGATCTCGGCCGACGCGGTGATCTGCACCGAGCCATCTTGCGCGGTCACGCGCCCGTACAGCACGTCCCGCCCGTCTCCCGCCTCCCGTCTCCCGCAGTACGCCGCCACCGGCGCCTGACACCCTCCGCCCAACACCGCGAGCAGGCTGCGCTCGGCCGTGACCTGTCGCGCGCTCGCCGGATCCTCGAGCGGCGCGAGCGCGCCCCGGACTCGGACGTCGTCCGCGCGGACCTCGAGGCCGAGCGCCCCCTGACCCGGCGCGGGCATGACCTCCAGCGGATCGAGCCGCACCGCAATGTCCCCCGCGAGATCGAGCCGCTCGAGTCCCGCCTGAGCGAGGAGGGCCGCGTCGAGGCCGTCCCGTCCCGTCTTCACCTTCTGTATCCGCGTCGGCACGTTACCGCGCAGCGGCACGATGTCGAGGTCGGGCCGGAGGTGGCGGATCTGCGCCACGCGCCGCAGGCTGGACGTGCCGAGCGTGGCGCCCGGGGCAAGGCCGGCGATGGACGTCACGCCCGCCTCGCGCGTGACCAACGCCTCGGCCGGATCCGCCCGCTTCGGCACCGCGGCCAGCGCCAAGCCGGCCGGCAGGGTCGTGGGCAGATCTTTGAGCGAGTGCACCGCGACGTCGATGCGGCGGTCGAGCAGGGCCTCCTCGATTTCCTGCGTGAAGAACCCTTTGCCCTCGAGCTGGTGCAGCGGCCGATCCACATCCGCGTCGCCTCGCGTCTTGATGATCACGAGCTCGGCCGAGGCGCCGGCGCGCGCGAGCGCGGCCTGCACCCATTCGGCCTGCCACCGCGCGAGCTTGCTCCCCCGCGTGCCCAGCCTCAGCGCGGCGGTCACCCTGCCCGCTTCCCTCTGCCGTCTTCCCCGTAGTACCGCACGATCGCCTCGACGAGGCCGGGGACCGTGTAGTCCCGGGCTTCGATCCCGACCGCGATGCCGAGCTCGCGCGCCGTCCCCGCCGAGACGGGGCCGATCACGGCTGCGGTGAACCGGTGCGACGTCGCGGCCGCGCGGCCCACCAGCTCCACGAACCGCCGCACCGTGGAAGACGACGTGAATGTGATCACGTCGATCGTCCCCGCGAGGATCTGCGCCGCCAGGCCGCTCCCGTCTCCCGTTTCCCGGATCGTCTCGTAGATCGGGAGGACGTCGACGACCGCGCCCAGCGCGCGCAGACCCTCGGGCAAGGCGTCGCGGGCCTCCCGTGCCCGCGGCACCAGGACGCGCTTGCCGCGCACGTCGCCCCGGGCCGCCAGCGCGGCCACCACGGCTTCGGCGACGAAGCGCTCGGGGATGAGCTCGGCGGCCACGCCGCGCTGCGTCAGCGCCTCCGCCGTCGCCGGTCCGATCGCCGCGACGGCGGCCCGCGTCAGGTCGCGCGGCGCGAGCCCCCACTCCGGCAGCCGGTCGCACACCACCCGGACGGCGTTCTGGCTCGTGAAGACGATCCAGTCGTAGGACGGAACGCGACTGAGGGCGGCCCGCAGCGGAGTGAGATCGTCGAGCGGCACGACGCGAATGGTGGGCGCGGCGACGACGTCGGCGCCGAGTGCCTCGAGCGCGCGTACGAGCGCGCCCGCTTGCGCGCGCGCGCGCGTCACGACAATGCGCCGGCCCGAGAGCGGGCGCGCGGAACCCGGCGGGCGGGACGCGTGTGACATAGATTGAAGCAATCTACAATGCTCCGCTCCCTGCGCTCCGCGCTCGCCCGCTTCACGCTGCGCCGAGCGGCCGCTTGTCAGCGCGAAGCGCCCAAACGCGCCGAGTTCTGGCTGCAGCTCGGCTGCGCGCTCACCCCGGCTTTCGCGGAGGCCTTCCCGGCCCTCGTACGGCTGCGGCGCGCCATCGAGGACCGCTGGGGTGCAGTCGCCGCGGCGCAACAAGCCACCGGGCGCTTTCCCGAGAATCCCGATGCGTGGATGCTGCTGGGCGAAGCGTGCCAGATGGTGTTCCGTCAGCAGGATGCGCTCGTGGCCTACGAGCAGGTGCTCGCCCTCGAGGAGCGTCCCGACGCGGCGCTCGCGGCGGGCGACCTGTACCGCCGCGCCGGCCGGCCCGCCGAGGCGGCCGCGCGGTTCGCGCGCGCCTACGCAGCGGGCGGCGGCGCCGAAGCGCTGCGGCTCAACGCCCAGGCCCTGTTCCTCGCGGGTGACGTGCGCGCCGCCGACGAGGCGCTGCACCTCTGGGCCACCCAGGTACCCGACGGGCTCGCGCGTTTGTCCGACGCGCGCGCCGAATTGTTCGCGGAAAAGCGCGACGGTTAGGGTCGGTTCGCCCGGCGGGAGAGGGAGACGGCGTAGACGAGCAGGATGACGGCCGTCACGATATAGGCCGCCACCATGTAGCCGGCGTTCTGGGGCACGTCAGGCACGGCCCACGTCTCCGCTGCCCTGCGCTTCGCGCTCGAGCGACAACGCGTAGCGCTGCGTGACGAAGCCCACGTACAGCACCGTGAACACGGCAAAGGACAAGAGCAGCGTGATCAGCATGTCACCCGGCAGCGACGGGCTCGACGGCTTGAGCACGATCGGCTGCGGGTGCAGTGTGCGGAACAGATATACGCTGAGGTGAATGAAGGGCAGCAGGACCAGCCCGCAGATGCCGAGCACCGCGGAATAGCGGGCACGCAGCCCCGGCTCCGCCACCGCGCTCCGCAACAGCAGGTAGCCCAGGAACAAAAAGAACAGGAAGAGCGTGAGCGTGAGCCGCGCGTCCCAGGTCCACCATGTGCCCCAGATCGGCTTCGCCCAGATCGGCCCCGTCGTGAGCATCACCAGGGAGAACGTGGTCCCGACCTCGGCCGACGCCGCGGCGAACCGATCGAACCGGGCATCTCTCAGGAGCAGGTAGAGAACGCTCGACAACCCGACGAGCCCCATCGCCAACATGGCCGACCAGGCGGCGGGGACATGAAGGTAGAAGATCTTCTGAGCCGGTCCCTGAAACCGCTCCATCGGCGTATACGCGAGGGCTCGCACGTAGACGCCCGCGAGCAGCACCAACCCGACCAGCGTGATCCGGCGACCGCGTTGTGCCAGGCTCATTCATCCACCGTGAATCGGAACAGAACGCTCGCGAGCGACACGAACACGATATCGTAAGCGGCGAGCAACTTAAGGTACCCCACGGACTCGCTCAAGGGACGGCTGGCCAGGAGCCGCGCGGTGACCTGCACCGCCCCCACCAGCGGTGGGATGAGGAACGGCAGCAGCAGGACGGGGAGCATCAGCTCCGCGAAGCGGGTCCGGATGACCATCGCGCTGAACAGCGTGCCGACCGCCACGAACCCGACGGTCGCGAGCGCGATCACGCCGATCAGGGGCAGCAGCACGGAACCCACGGGAACATCGAAGAACAACACGAACAGCGGCAGACCGACGGCCTCCACGACCGCGACGAACGCCAGGTTGGCGACGCCCTTCCCCCAGTAGAGGCTCACCCGGCTCAGCGGCGACGCCAGCAAGCCCTCGAGCGCCCCGTTCTCGAGCTCGAGCTGGAACGCGCGGTTGAGCGCGAGCATCGCCGCGAACGTGAAGGTCACCCACAGGATGCTCGGTGCCAGGTCGATGGTCGCCACGGCCGTGGGGTCCCGCCCGAAATTGAACACCGTCAGCACGAGGGCCGTGAACACCACGGCGGAGAGCAACGCGGTGCGGGTGCGGAACTCGAGCACCAAATCCTTGCGCGCCACGATCCACGCTTGGGCGAGCAGGTCACCCATCGGTCACCGCCCGCCGATACGCCTCGACGATCTGCGCGGCGTCGCGTTCGCCCCGCGGCGCGCAGTGGACGAAGCGACCGCGCCGCTGGAACGCGACGTCCGTCGCGAGCTCGACGCCCTCGTCCACGTTGTGCGTCGCCAGCACCAGCACGCGCCCCTCGCCGCGCAGCTCCCCGAGCAACGCCCGGAGCTCGGCGGCCGCCGCGAAGTCCAGACCCGTGAACGGCTCGTCGAGGAGCAGAACGGACGGGTCGTGAATCAGCGCTTTGGCGATGGCGGCGCGCTGCACCAGGCCCCGAGAGAGCGACCAGACGGGCTGCTCCGCCCGATCGGTCATCCCGAGGCGGCCGAGCACCTCGGCGGCGCGGGGCCCGCGGCGGGCGGCGGGCACGCCGTACAGCGCCGCCCAAAAGTCCAGGTTCTCCCGCACGCTCAAGTGCCCGTACAGGTTGGACTGGTGCCCGATCCAGCCGATCGCGCGCCGCCCCCCGCTCACGTGTGCGGCGCCGGCCTGCGGACGGATCAGGCCCGCGAGCACTTTGAGCAGCGTGGTCTTGCCGGCGCCGTTCGGCCCGAACACCGCGAGCGTCTGTCCCGGCCGGAGGCTGAACGACACGCCGTCGAGCGCGACGACCCGCCCGAACGTGTGCCGCAACCCTTCAGCCTGAAGCATCGATGCGCGCGGCGAGATCTTCCATGTCGAACGGCTTGACGAGGTACCCCGAGTGCCCGAGGTCGAGGACGTTGATGAGCGGCTCCATGCTCACATACGCCGTGGTGACGATCACGGGGAGGGCAGGCCAGGACTGGCGAATTTCCTGCAGCAGCGTGATGCCGTCCGTGTCGGGGAGGCGGAGGTCGAGCACCAGCACTTCGGGAGCGAACTCATCCATCTGGCGGCGGGCCTCACTGCCGCTCGCGGCGAAGGCCACGTCGTAGCGCTCGGCGAAGAACCGCTTGTAGGTGCGCCGGAGCGTCGATTCGTCCTCGACGAACAGCACCTTCCGCCGCGGGCCGAGCGAAGGGGACGCCATAGGTGGGCCAATATATGCCGGCCCCCCCCGGCGTCTACCGGCCGCTCAACTCGCGCCGCTCTCCAGCTCGAACAGATCGTCCAGCTTGGTCAGCACCAGCAGGAAACGCAGCTCTTCGTTGGCCCCGCGCAGGCACACCGTCAGCCGACGCTCCGCGGCCTTCCGCTGGATCAGCATCAGGGCACCGAGGCCCGCGCTGTCGATCTGGCGTGTGCCCGAGAGATCGATGACCAGGCGCCCGGCACCCTCCGGCAGCTGCTCCAGCACCTCGGTGGCCGCGCGGCGGAAGGCCGTGCGGGAATCGAGCCCCAGCTCCTCGGGAGCAGCCAGGGTCTTTTCGCTCGGACGCGTGGACATTGTCATCTGCTCCTCCACAGTCGGCTCCTAGAGTTCGTCGCTCTGGAGGCTATGCGACTCCGGTGCCACACAGCTAACCTGCAGGCCGTCAACCGGTTGTCAAAACCGTCGTGAGGGTCCTCACGCACCGCCCTGCCGCAGACCGAGCGCCCCGGCGCAGTTTGCAAGGGCCCGCCTTGACCGCGATCCCTGCCGGGGGCATACCTTAGCCTCTCCACCAGCCAACGCAGTGAGCGCGACGGGTTCCGCGGGCCGCCGTCAGGAGGCAAGGCACATGCCAAAGACAAGTAAGCCGCAGGAGCTAACCGAGGTCAGCGAAGCCCAGATTGCCGTCCATTGGAAGGAAGAGGAGCACTATCAGCCGTCCGAGAAATTCAAGGCACAAGCGAACATGCGCGATCCGCACATGCTTGAACGGTTCGGCCTCGGCCAGTTTCCCGACTGCTTCAAGGAATATGCGGACATGCTGACGTGGTTCGAGCCCTATCGTACCGTTCTCGACACCAGTGACGCGCCGTTCTGGAAATGGTTCGCCGGTGGGAAGATCAATGCGTCGTACAACTGCCTGGACCGCCATCTGGCCAAATACGGGACGAAAACAGCCTTCATTTTCGTGCCCGAACCGGAAGCGGAGCCCGATGTGGTCCTCACCTATCAGGACCTGTATGCCCGCGTAAATGAAGTGGCTGCGCTCCTGCGCGCCTTGGGACTCAAGGCAGGTGACCGCGTCACCCTACACATGCCGATGGTCCCGGAGCTGCCGATCACGATGCTGGCGTGTGCGCGACTGGGAGTGGTCCACTCGCAAGTGTTTGGGGGCTTCAGCGGTCAGGCGTGCGGCTCGCGCATTCAGGATTCGGGCAGCCGGGTGCTCCTTACGATGGACAGCTACTGGCGCAATGGCGCGCTCATCGATCACAAGGCGAACGCCGACATCGCGGTACGGACGGCGGAAGACTTAGGGCAGCACGTTGAAAAGGTGTTGGTCTGGCAGCGCTATCCCGGAAAGTATTCCGCCAAAACGCCGATGGTTTCAGGTCGCGATTTCTTCGTGAACGACCTGCTCAAGGATCACACAGGCAAGAAACTAGAGCCCGTTGCCCTGCCGTCGGAGGGGCCCTTGTTCTTGATGTACTCGAGCGGCACGACCGGCAAGCCCAAGGGCGCGCAACACGGTATCGCGGGTTACTTGTCCTACGTCACCGCCACCTCCAGATGGATTCTCGACATCCATCCGGAAGACGTCTACTGGTGCATGGCGGACATCGGCTGGATCACCGGGCATTCGTACATCGTCTACGGACCCCTGGCGAACGCGGCAACGAGCGTGCTGTACGAAGGCGTGCCGACGTTCCCCGACGCGGGGCGACCCTGGCGCATTGCCGAGCGGTTGGGCGTGAACATTTTCCACACCGCGCCCACGGCCATCCGCATGCTGCGGAAACTCGGTCCCCAAGAACCGCGCAAGTATGCGTACCACTTCAAGTCCATGACGACGGTGGGCGAGCCGATCGAGCCGGAGGCGTGGCGCTGGTACTACGACGAGGTCGGCAAGCGAGAAGCCGTTATCACCGATACGTGGTGGCTGACTGAAACTGGCGGCTTTCTCGGCACCACCGTGCCCGCGATTCATGCGATGAAGCCGGGGAGCTGCGGTCCCGGCGCGCCGGGGATTCATCCGATCATTTACGACGAGACCGGCGCAGAAATCCTCAAGGGTTCCGGCAAGGCGGGCAACATCTGCATCCGCAATCCGTGGCCGGGCATCATGCAGACGATATGGGGCGACCGCGACCGCTACATCAAGACCTACTATGCCAAGTACAACAAGAATCCCCGCAGCAAGGACTGGCGGGATTGGCCCTTCATGTGTGGCGATGGCGCGGTGCAAGCGGCCGATGGCTACTACCGCATCCTCGGCCGCATCGACGACGTCATCAATGTCGCCGGTCACCGCCTCGGCACAAAGGAAATCGAGTCCGCCTGTCTCACGGTCCCGGAAGTCGCCGAGGCCGCCGTTGTCCCCGTCCAAGACGAGGTCAAGGGGCGCGTGCCGGAAGTGTACATCGCGCTCAAGCCGGGCGTGACGCCGAGCCAGGATGTCATCGACCGCGTGATCAAAGCGAACGAAGACGTGATCGGCAAGATCGCGCGACCCAAGCACGTGTACATCGTGCCGGATATGCCCAAGACGCGCTCCGGAAAGATCATGCGTCGCGTGCTCGCGTCGATCTCAAACCGCAGAGATGTCGGCGACGTGACGACGCTCGCGAACCCGGATGTGGTCGAGCAAATCCGCATCATGGTTCAAGGCAACGACACAAAGACCACGCACGAAGCGTTGCCGGAGGACATCGCGAAGTTTGGACAGGTAGAATAAGGTTGGTGGAGGACCTCCCCCAACCTCCTTCAGAGCTCCACCTGGGCTCCGATTTCGAACACCTGATTCGCCGGGATCTTGAAGAACGCGGTCGCGCGCAAGGCGTTGCGCGACATGAACGCGAACAGCTGCTCACGCCACTCGGCCATGCCCGGCCGATCGGAGGCGACGAGGGTCTCGCGCCCCAGGAAGAACGTCGTTCCCTCCGTCCGGATGTCGAGGGACTCCGCTCGGCAACATCCCAGCACGTCCTCGATATCCGGATCGTCCATGAAGCCGTAGCGAGCGACGACCGTGTGGAATCCCTTCCCCATGCGCTTGACTGTCACGCGCTCGTTCGGCTCCACATGGGGAACGTCTTCCGTGACGACGGTGAGGAACACGACCTTTTCGTGTAGGACCTTGTTGTGCGCCAGGTTGTGCACCAGCGCCGGCGGCGTGCCGTCGGCGGTGCCGTACATGAAGACGGCCGTGCCGGGCACGCGGATCGGCGGCTCGGCCGCCAGGTCGGCGAGCAGCATCTTGAGCGGCACCGTCTTCTCGAGCATGCGCTTGGCGAGGATCTCGCGACCACGCTTCCACGTGGTCATCAGCAGGAAGATG
>DATHGL010000171.1:0-3495 GCA_035317625.1 Gemmatimonadales bacterium
CAACCCCTTCGCGCGCGCCGTGCGCACAAAGTCGCTCGACAGCACGTCCAGCATCGCTGCGCGGGTCATGCGCGCCAGGAACGCGATCGAGCGCATGCCCAGCGTCGCCGCCGGCAACACGAGATACGCCGGCCCGCCGGAGCCCGACGGGGGGAGCCAGCGGAGCGTCACGGCGAACAACAGGATCAGGAGCAGCCCCACCCAATACACCGGGAACGACACCCCCACGTACGAGACGAGCATGGCGAGCCGGTCGACCGGGCCCCCTGGCCGAACGGCCGAGAGCACGCCCAGCGTGATTCCGCTCAGCGCGGCGAGCGCCATCGCCGCGAGCGCGAGCTGGACGGTTTTGGGGAAGCGCTCCGCCAAGTCTTGGGCGATCGGCCGCTGCGTGATGTAGGAATGGCCCAGATCGCCGCGCACCACTCCCCACAGATAGTGTCCGAACTGGGCCGGCAGTGGCTCGTCGAGACGCAGCTCGGCCCGGAGCCGGGCAATCGTGGCCGGGTCGGCTCGCTCCCCCACCATCGCCGCGACCGGGTCCCCCGGCGCGACGTTCAACAGGAAGAACGCGACGACCAGCACGCCGAACAGCGTCGGGACGGTCATCAGCAGCCGGCGCCCGACGAGCCGCATCACCGCGGCGTAACCCGTGCCCGGACCCAGCGCTGGCCGTTGAAGATCACCGGCACGTCCCACCCGGTCACCGCGGCCCGCCGGGCCCACAGGTCGGTGGGGAACCACAGATACAGCCACGCGGCGGCCCGGTATACGCGCTCGTCGACGCGGCGATACAACGTGGTGCGCGCCGCGTCGTCGGTGGTGCGGCGGGCGCGGAGGATCAGCGAATCCGTGATGGGGTCCGCGTAGAACGCGTAGTTGCCTCCCGGGCCGAAGCTGCCCGAGTAGAACAAAGGATACAGGAAATTGTCGGCGTCGGGGTAATCGGCCCACCAGTCGAGCACGACCATGTCGGCCTCCCCCTTGCGCGCCGCTTCACGCTGGCTCGACGCGTCGCGCTCGACGAGCTCCGCCCGCACGCCGACCTCCGCGAGCTGGGCCTGGATCGCCTGGGCCACGCGCGACAACTCCACGTTCGTCCCCGTGCGCCACAGCCGCACGTCGATCCCGCCCGGATACCCCGCGTCGGCGATGAGCGCCCGCGCCGCCGCTGGGTCGTAGCCGAACCCCCGCCGCGTGGTATCGCTCCCGGCGAGCCCAGGCGGGATGGCGCCGTGCGCGAGGACGCCGCGACCGCCGTACACCGTCGCGAGGATCTTCGGCACGTTCACCGCCTGGTTGATCGCCTGCCGCACACGCCGGTCGCGCAGCGGCCCGCGCCGGTTATTCAAGGCGACGTACACGACGCGGAGCGCCGGCTTCTCGACCAGGCGGTCGGGCCAACGCTGGCGCCAACGCGCGGTCTCCCCGAAGGGGACCTCGACCACACTCAGTCGGTCCGCCTCGAACTCGGCGGTCCGCGTGAACGGCTCGGGGATGATCCGCACCGCGAGTGTCTCGGCGGCGGGGGCGCCACCCCAGTAGCCGGGGTTGCGCGCGAACAGGAGGTAGTCATCGTGCTGCCACGCGACGAAGCGCCACGGCCCCGTCCCGATCGGTCGCTGCCCCAGGTCGTCCGGGGGCAGCGACGGCACGACGCTCGCGACGGGCATGGCGAGGAACTTGGGAAAGATGGCGAGCGGCTCGGTGAGCGTGAACGCCACCGCCGTGTCGCCGAGCAGCTCGATGCCCGCCACGTCTGGGGCGCGGCCCGCCGCATAGGCCTCCGCCCCGGCTATGGGGTAGAGCGGCCAGGGACGGCCACCCTTGGTCGCTGGCGACAGCACGCGCAGGAAGCTCGAGCGCACGGCTCCCGCCGTCAGCGGCGACCCGTCGTGGAATGTGACGCCCGCTCGCAGGTGAAAGACGTAGCGACGGCCCTCGTCGCGCCCCGCCGTCCAGCGATCCGCGAGTGCCGGGAGCAGCTTGCCGTCCGCGTCGAACTGGGTGAGTCCGTCGAACACGAGCGTGACCATCTCGCCCGTGGGGACATCGGTCGACAGCGCCGGATCGAGCGAGCGCGGGTCGTAGGATTCGTAGTAGGTGAGGGCAGTGCGCTCGGGGCGCGCGTCGTTCGCTCCGCAGGCAGTGGTCGCCGCGAGGGTCGCGAGGGCGAGACGGCGGAGTGCAGGCATGGGGTCAGGTGTCGAAAAGGTTGACAGTGCGGGAGGAGATAGCCAACATACGGAAGCAGCCCAACCGCGTCAATTGCGCGCGCCCCTTCTGTTCCTGCTCGTCGCCGCGTTCGCGGCGGCTCCCCTCGCCGCGCAGCAAGAGTCGCAGCGGGTGGTCCGCGGGCTTTCCTTCGAGGGCAATCACGCGATCGATGACTACACCTTGAGCAGTGCCATCGCCACCACCAAATCGGGAGCGTTCGCGGCCCGCTGGTGGCTGCGCTGGATGGGGTTGGGAGAGAAGCGCTATTTCGACGAGTTCGAGTTCCGGCGCGACGTGGTCCGGCTGCTGCTCTTCTACCGGGAGAGCGGCTACATGAACGTGGTGGTGGACACGCTGGTCCGCCGCGATGGACGCGACGCGTACGTCACGTTCCGGATCTACGAGGGTGACCCTGTGCGGCTGACCAAGCTCGAGGTGCTGGGGCTCGATACCATCCTCGGGGTGGCGGGAGTGAAGGACCACCTGCCGCTCCGGGTCGGCGACCCGTTCAACCGGGCCCTGTTCCAGGCGTCGGCCGACACGATTGTGAGCCGGCTCAAGGACCGGGGATACCCCTACGCGGACGTGTTACGAAGCTTCGATGTGGAGGTGCCGGCGCTGCGCGCCGAGGCGGCGCTCGAGGCCGTCCCGGGCGTGCGCACGCGGGTCCGTGAGGTGATGATCACCGGAGCGAACCGCGTGGACACCGCCACCGTGCGGCGCATGCTCTCGGTCAAGGCGGGAGAGTGGTTTCGTCAGGAGCGGCTGTACCAGACCCAGCGGGATCTGTACGGGCTCGGCATGTTCCGCTCGGTCAACGTCGTGCTCGCGGACACGGGGCCCCCTCCCCCGGGGGACTCGACGGTGCGGGTGGCGGTGCGCGTGGCCGAGGCGCCGCTGCGCCGTGTCCGGATCGGCGGGGGGTACGGGTCGCTCGACTGCTTCCGCGTGCAAAGCGGCTGGACGGCGTACGATTTTCTCGGCGGGGCGCGCTCGCTCGACCTCACCGGGCAGCTCTCGAAAATCGGAGTCGGCCACCCGACCAATGCCGGGTTCAAGAACAACGTGTGCGGTTTTTTGCTGGACGATGAGACGTCGGACACGATCAACTACAACGCCACGGTGACGCTGCGCCAGCCGGCGTTCCTGTCGCCGAGCCACACGGCGAGCTTCGCGGTGTTCGCCGAGCGGCGCTCGGAGTTCAAGGCCTACACCCGCCAGGCGGTGGGGGCGAACGTCGCCGTCACCTTCAACGCCCGCCGCAACGTCCCCGTCACG
>DATHGL010000172.1:0-3102 GCA_035317625.1 Gemmatimonadales bacterium
GTGCTGCCGCAGGACCATCAGCGACGCTACAGCCTGCGCGGCAACCTGACGCTGCAACCCTTGACGAACCTCACGCTCCACTGGAACAGCTTCGTGAGCAAGAACGACCTGGCGATGTCGCCGGACGGCAATGGTGGCGAGTCGATCTTCTTCAACGTCTACCGTTCACCGGTGACGGCGCTTGGTGCGGCGACGCCGGAGAACATCGCCAAGCTGCTCACGCGTACGACGACGCAGACGGACGACCGGCTGATCGTGGGCGCGAGCGCCACCTGGGTTCCCTTCGGCTGGATGTCGCACAGGTTCACGTTCGGCTACGACCGCGCCGCCATGTCGGGCGAGGTCTTCCACCCCTACGGCTTCGTGTTCGATACGGTCGGCAACATCTCGCAACTGGACTGGCGGAGCGAGACGGTCACGCTCGACTACGCCGCCAGCGCCGAAGCGCAGCCGACGAACGACTTCAAGGCGACGTTCTCGGTCGGCGGACAGCTCGTCCGCACTGCGGACGCGCGGGTCGACGGCTACGGCCACAAGTTGCCGGGGCCGGGCAAGCAGACGCTCAGCCGGGCGGCCGAGCGCTTCGTCTTCGACTCGAGCCAGGAGGTGAAGACGGGCGGCTTCTTCCTGCAGAGCCTGCTCGCATGGAAGGACCGCTATTTCCTCACCGGCGGCTTGCGGGTGGACGGGAGCAGCGCGTTCGGTAGCAGCTTCGGGTTGCAGGCGTACCCGAAGCTGTCCGCCTCCTACGTGATCTCCGACGAGCCGTTCTGGCCCGGGACGCTCGGCACCGCCAAGCTGCGCGCTGCGTACGGCTTCGCCGGGCGGGCGCCGGGCATCTTCGACGCAGTCCGGACGTGGAACGCAAGCGCGTTCGCCGGGGAGACGGCGTTTCTGCCCGGCAACCTCGGGAATCCGGGTCTCGGCCCGGAGAGGAGCGGCGAGTTGGAGGTCGGCTTCGACGCTGCCGCGCTCGACGACCGGTTGTCGCTTGCGTTCACCTACTATCACCGCCACACCGTGAACGCCCTCTTCAACGTGCCGCAGCCGGGCTCGACCGGGTTCGGCGCGCAGCTCGAAAACGTGGGCGAGCTCTCCGCCAACGGCATCGAGGCATCGCTCGAAGCCACCGTGCTCCGCGGGAGCCGGCTCACCTTGGACCTCGGCTCGACAATCTCGACCAACCACTCGAAGGTGCTGAGCACCGGCGGCGTGACCTTCTTCAACATCGTGCCCGGCCAGCCGGGTCCGGTCTGGCGCGGGGCCAAGGTGACGAACCGGGACGCGTTCGCGGACCCGGCGTACGAGCTGAACGCGTTCATCGGGCCCACGGTCCCGACCGTGATCATCAATCCGTTCATCACCCTCACGCTGCCGCACGGCCTGCTGCTGACCGCGCGCGGCGAGTACCAGGGCGGCGCCTGGGGCCAGGACTTCCCGTCGCGACTGGTGGCGCAGCGGGGGCCGCGGGGTCCCGTCGGCTGCGACGACGTCTACAAGATCGTGCCGTGGGCGTCGTACACGGGACCCGGCGATCCCAACGCGCCGGCGGCGATCTCGCAGGTGCGCGCGCTCGACCGCGCCCGCTGCTACAAGAACGCGCGCAGCGACGTGTGGTTCATGCCGCTCGACTTCTTCAAGCTGCGCGAGGTGACGGTGCAGGCGCCGATCCCGACCCGATTCATCCCGCGGGCCACGAGCGCCTTCGCCAGCCTGTCATTCCACAATCTCTGGCGCTGGACGAACAGCGAGTTCGCCTCGTTCGACCCGGAGCTGGTCGGCTCGCGCGACAACGTGAACCAGCTCTTCTCGATGATCACGGATCAGATGCCCTCGCCGGCGACGGCGACCTTCTCGCTCAAGCTCACCTTCTGAGGGAAGGAGGACAACCATGCGGATACAGATCCCACAGCCCCTTCCCCGACGCGGCTTCGCGGTCCGGGCAGGTGCGCTCGTGGTGCTCGGCGCGCTCGCCGGCTGCAATCTGTCGGTAGACAACCCCGACCAAGTACAGGACCCCCTTCTCAACGACCCCGGGGCGCATGCCGCGGTGGTCGCCGGCGCCAGCCTCGCCCTGTCCGAGGCGATCAACTGGGTCGGCTTCTTCGGCGGCGACGCGTCGAAGGAGTACACGCAGGGCGGACGCATCCACCCGGTGAAGCTGCCGCTCGATCCCGGTCAGCTCACCGTGGAAGGGATTCCCGACAACGCGTGGAACTCCGCGCAATTGGCGCGCTGGGTGGCCGAGGACGCGGTCCGGCGCTTCCGGGACGTCATGGATACCCTATTCGACAGCTACGACCTCGGCGCAAAGGCGCTGCTCTACGCCGGCTACGCCAACCGGCTGCTCGGCGAGAACATGTGCGAGACCGTCATCGACGGGGGCGCACCTTCCGACTACCGGGATTACTTCCGCCGTGCGGAGGGTGCGCTCACGGAGGCGATCGCCGTCGCCGGCGCGGCCGGCGACGCGCGGGTAGGCACCGCCGCGACCGCGGCGCGCGCATCGGTGCGCCTGATGCTCGGCGATGACGCCGGCGCGGCGTCCGACGCCGCGGCCGTCCCCACGGATTTCGTCTTCCAGGCGGTCTACAGCATCGAGAATGAGAACTACTACAATTTCTTCTACTGGGTCAACGCCAACTCGCCGTACCGCGAGATCAGCGTTTCCGGCACGCCCAACGAGCAGTACTACCGGAGCACGGGCGACCCGCGCGTGGCGTGGGACACGAATCCCGCCATACCGACCGCGGAGTTCCAGTACGTGCCCTGGCTCTTCCCCACGAAATACACGGGACGGGTCTCGCCGATCGACCTCTCGACCGGCCGCGAGATGCGGCTGGTCGAGGCCGAGATCGCGCTGCGGGCCGGAGACTGGCCGGCGGCCATGAGCAAGATCAACGGTGTCCGCACCGCCGTGATCAGCGACACGACCGGCGGCCAGCCGCTCGCGCCCTGGCCAGCGACGAACGTTACCGAGGCGTGGACGGCGCTGAAGCGCGAGCGCGGCATCGACCTCTGGCTCGAGGCACGCCGCCTCGGTGACGAACGGCGTTGGGTGGAGTTCAACACCCCGGGTGACATGGAGGACATGAGCGACCG
>DATHGL010000173.1:0-2122 GCA_035317625.1 Gemmatimonadales bacterium
CTGCGATGTGGAGGTCACCGCGCTCGTCAGCACCGGTATCACTTGCGCCCGCGCCGACACCTCCCGGAGGGTGACCGCACGCCCCTGGAGCGCGACACTGGCTTGGCGCAGCACTTCACTGCGACGCAATTGCATCGGATCCGGAGTCGTAGGCGTCCCCCCCACGGTGCGCACTTTGCACCAAATGTAGGGGCGCCGGCCGTCGTCTCTAGGGCGTTTTTGCGGCACCGGGGGGTGGGAATGCGACAGCACCCCCCACCGCGCGAGGCTCCCCTCGGGCGGTGTCGGGGAGCGTGAACCAGAATGTCGCACCGCGCCCGGCGCTGGCGGCGTCACCATGTTCCAAGATGCTAGGCGCCGGCGCGCGGCACCAGGCCACGCGTTGCGGCGCGGGCCGACCTGGCGGAGGCTCGGGGGCGGGGGGCGCCCTCGAGCGCACGTCAGCGGCGCAGCGCCGCGAACACACTGATGACGCCGATCACCACGCCAAGCGCGATCTTCGCGGCCGCGGCGGCCGCCCGCCCGACCACCGCCCCCCACCCCGCGCCGACCGCCACGTCGGCCCGGCGGGACTGGCCGTATTCGAGCAGCGCCGCCCCGCCGAACGAGCCCACGAACGCGCCGATCACGCTTCCCACGACCGGCACCGGGACGCCGACGACGGCACCGATCAAGCCGCCGATCAACGCCCCCCAGCCGGCCCGGCCCGATCCCCCGTAGCGCCGGGCGAAGCGAAAGCCGAGCCAGCTCTCGACGATTTCACCGATGAACGCGAGGGCAACGACGACCACGATCATCGCCACACTGACGGAGCGAAACTGTGTGAGCCAGCCGTATCCGAGCAATCCCCCCACCATGACCCAGAGGCCCGGCAAGCCGAGCGGGATGAGGAGCAACCCCGCCACGCCGCACAGCACCAGTACGACCATCGCGAGCATGCCGCTCATTTTGGCCTGATCTCTTCCCCCAGGGTCGTCACCATGTCACATTGAGCCTATGCGCCTCCTTCTATCTACTACGGTGATGCTCCGCGTGTGGACGCTCGCACTCGCCCTCGCGTCCGTCGCTCGCCCTGGATGCGCCCAGGATGGCCAGAAGGGATGGAACCCGATGCACTTCAAGAAACTGGGCGACGCCGAGCTGCGACGCTCGCTGTCGCCGCTGCAGTACCAGGTGACGCAGCACGACGCCACCGAGCCGGCGTTTCACAACGAGCTGTGGGACGACCATCGACCCGGGATTTACGTGGACGTCGTGTCGGGCGAGCCCCTCTTCAGCTCGCTCGACAAGTACGACTCCCGCACCGGGTGGCCCAGCTTCACCAAGCCGCTCGAGCCGGGGAACGTGCGCGAGCGGGTGGATCGCTCGCTCTTCATGGCGCGCACCGAGGTCCGATCGGCGCACGCGGACTCTCATCTCGGTCACGTGTTCGACGACGGGCCGCCGCCTACCGGCCTGCGCTACTGCATGAACTCGGCGGCGCTGCGCTTCATACCCGTCGAGCGCCTCGAGCAGGAAGGGTACGGGCAGTACCTCCCGCTGTTCCAGACCATCACCCGGAAGGACCCCGCACACCAGTAGGAGCAGGCGTACCCGTCATCGCCCACACGCGACCCGGGCTGTCGGCCGGCCCACAGCCGACCGGCGATCCCGTGGCAGCCGTCACCGCCCGCCTCAGCCGCTCCGTCGCATCCTGTCGTAGTTACGCAGCGCCCTGCAGTTCCGGCGATGGGGGCCGACATCAAGCGTGGGTCACGCTCGCCGCCCTAGGGTCCGTTTCCTGCCCGAATCGAGACCGCGACATTGTGGCGCACGGCTGCCAGACAAGGGGGCTCCGATGTCCCACCGCAGCCGCAGCAGGATTGCCGGGTCATGGCCGCATATGCTCGGCCTCCCGAGCGTGCTGCTCGTCATGGCCACGGCCTGCGAGCCGCTGACTTCCCCGCGGACGGGTCCGGCGGGCAACGGCAGCGCGCGCGCACCCGGCGGGTCCCTGCCCCTCCTCACGAGCGGCCAACAGCACTTGGTCAAGCAAGGGAGCGTGGTGTTTCAAACCGTCTTCACGCCGGCGACGGGGTTGGGGCCGCTCTTCAACGCCTCGTCCTGCGCCGAGTGCCACGAG
>DATHGL010000174.1:0-4218 GCA_035317625.1 Gemmatimonadales bacterium
CCAGCGCACGGTCCCGCTCGGCGCGTCCACCGCCGTGAGCCATCCCCTGGCCTGGTCGGCGGAATCCGACAGGTACCCACCGCCCATGTATTGGGTGCCGGGCACGTGGCGCACCGTCCGCCCAGCCTGGTACGTGCCGCACCAATCGACGGCTGGCACGTAGAGCAGGTGCGTGTTGGGATCGTAGGCCGGCCCGTTCCACTCGACGCCGCCGTGGATGCCGGGGCACACCCTGGTGGGCGTCCGCCCCACGTGCCGTTCGGCGTTCATCCGCGTGGTGATCGGGACTTGGTATACCCGCTCGTGCGTATCGCGATCGAGGACGGTGAGCACGCCGGCCTTGCCCGCGGTCGCGATCAAGCTCCGCTCGCGACCGTCGACCGTCTCGCGGAAGAGCGGTGAGACCTGCGTGAGATCCCAATCGTGCGTGTCGCCGGGGAGGAGTTGATCGTACCACCGCAACTGGCCGGTGCGCACGTCGAGGGCCACGAGGGCGTTGGTGTAGAGATTCGCCCCCGGCCGGAGATGACCGGCGAGGTCGGGGGCAGGGTTCGTGACGGCGACGTACAGCTCTCCCTTGGCCGGATCGAGCGCGAGCGGACTCCAAACTGCGCCGCCTCCCTGAGGAAGGCCCCGGGGGTTTCCCCAGGTCTCGGAACCGGGCTCGCCCGGGCCGGGCACCGTGTTGAAGCGCCACACGGGCTCACCGTCGGAAAGCCGGAAGGCCCCGATCCATCCCCGAATGTTGTTCTCGCTGCCGGCGGGTCCGATCAGGACGAGATCGTCGTACACCAGCGGCGGCATCGTGATGGTCTCTCCCAAGTCCGGACGGGCGACGTGCCGTGCCCAGCGCAACGAGCCGTCGCGGGCGTCGAGGCCCAGGAGATAACCGTCGGCCGTGCCGCGGATCACATACCCCCGCGCGAGCGCCACGCCGCGGTTCATCGGCCACAGCTCGTAATCTTTCGGCTGCCATGTATGGCGCCACCGAGGCCGACAGGTCGCGGCGTCGATTGCCACGGTTTGACGCACCGTCGTCAGGTACATGACGCCGCGGTAGACCACCGGGCCGGTCTGGAAGGTCTCGGGCGAGCCGACCTGAGCGACGCAGGCGACCCCGAGCTGCGCGACGTTGGCGGGGCCAAGCTGTCCGAGCCTCGAGTACCGGGCGCCGGAGAAGTCGCCGGTGTGGTAGAGCCAATCGGCCGAGTCCGGATTCATGAGCTCGGCCTGACTCGGACCGGCGTCGGCGGGCGGCGAGCCCCCCCCACGAATGACGTCTGGCGCCGCGAGGCGGGTCAGCCCCGTGTTGGCGGACAGGGCGTCGAAGCGAATCCGTCGGAGCAGCGTATCCGAACCGTCGAACGGTCGGGACCCGGCAGGCCAGCCGTTACGCTGTAACAGGTAGGCGAATACCGCCAAATAGTCGTCTGGCGCGAGCGAGCCCATCGCCAGCTTCGGCATCGACGTGCGCAGAACGTAGAACAAGTCGTCAGCGGAGCGCTCGGGGGGCTCCCACCGCCGAACGAACGCCGGACCGGCGAGCGCCGGCCCGACCACGCCTTCGAGGTCGGCACCGTGGCAGTCGGCACAGGACGCGGTGAAGATCTGTCGTCCCCGCTTGGCCTGATCCACCGAAAACACCACCGGAAGGCCCAACGCGGCGGAGTCGGCAGCGGCACACGATGTCCCGCCCGCACCGATCCCGAGCGAGACGCCCAAGACGAGCGCTACCCGCCTCAGAATTGACCAACTGCTCCATCCGAGAGCCATAATGACTCGATCCTGCGCATCGCAAGTTTCGGACGACAGGTGAGGCGGGCGCGCGCCGATCTGGAAGGGTTGGGTGGCGCCACGGCGACAGATGGCACGCGGCTAACGCTCGGGAGCGGCCGTTGCGACACCGCCACAGGCGGGCGCCATCTGTGGGACAAATGCGACGCTCGGGGGATCGTGTTCAGGCGTCCGCGGTGTGCGGCGACCGACTCCGCCGCGACCGTTTCACAGCAAGCCAGCCGCCCGTCGCGAGCACGGCGAGCGGGATCACGATTCCGAGCCCGCGGATGCAGGCCGCCACGAGGGCGACGAAGTTCCGCCACGCCTGCTTGAAGGCCTCGCCGATGACGCTCGATCCCGCGTGCCCCACGACGGGGACGGGCTCGTGGACGGCGATCGTGAGGGTGCTGAGCGCCGCATGCGAGCGGAGGTAGCGCAGTCGCCCTTCGGTGCGCTCGATCTCCTCGCGCACTCGTGCCAACTCCTGTTCCACCTCGAGGACGTCCTTCAACTTGCCGGTGCCTCGAGCCAGCAGATCGATCAGCCGTGACTCGAGCCGCCGGGAGTTCTCCATGCGGGCGGTGACATCCGTGAATTCCTCTCCCACGTCTTCGGCGACGACGTTTACGGATTCGAGCTTTCCGAGCGGCGTGAGCCCGTTGAGCCCGTCTTCGAACCGCTCGGCCGGGATCTTGACCTCGAGGCTCGCGGAGCGCAGGTCGCCGCGACCGGTTTGCATCACCGTGTTGGCGACGTATCCGCCGACCCGTGCGGCGAGCAGGCGTACCTGCGCGACCGCCCGCTCCAGCGAGTCTACCTCAATGCTCGCCTGGCCCGTGCGGATCACCATGCTCGGGGCGACGCTGGAGCGCGAAAACACCGCGACGTCTGCCGCCGTGGCCACGGCCCGCTGCTGCGCCACCATCGGCGCAGGCGCCGGAGCAGCCCGGGCAAGGTCTCCCTCCTTCGGGCCGAAGCGCCGTGCCTCGGCAAAGGGTTCGATCTCCCGGGCCTCGGTGCAGGCGGTCAGGGCAAGAGCAGCGGCGAAGAGCAGGGTGGCGATCGGTCGCATGGCGTCTCCTGATCAGGGGTCGTCTGTAAGAGACGCTGCGCACGTGACGCCGTGCACACGACCTGATCGATCACTGCTCATCAAGCCATGGCTGGTGGTAAACCGTCCGCCCGTAGGGTGCCCGTGACCCTTCCGCCCCTCGGCCCGAGCGCGCTCCGCGAGTGGGAGCGCAGCATGGGCTTTGCGACCCTGCGTCATGTGGGCACGGGCGACCATCTGCACGTCGAGTTGCCGGTGTCGTAAGGAGCGGTAGTTTCCCGGAGACACTTGCTCGTTCCCCGTTTCAGTACGCAGCCCGAGGCCCATGCCCAGACTCGCGCGTCTTGCGCTCCTCGTCCTGATCGCACCCGTGTCGCTCCCGGCCCAGACGCCCGCCAGGTACGACACCAGCCTGTTCCGTGCGCTCACCTGGCGGCCGGTGGGTCCGTTCCGGGGAGGGCGTGTGACCGCCGTCGCCGGGGTGCTCGACCAGCCGCTCGTCTACTACATGGGGGCGACGGGGGGCGGCGTCTGGAAGACCACGGACGGCGGGCTGACGTGGCAGGCGGCGTCGGACAAGGACTTCACCGCGGGGTCGATCGGCGCCATCGCCGTCGCACCGTCTGATCCCAACGTCGTGTACGTCGGCACGGGCGAGTCCCCGATCCGGGGCAATCTCTCGCCCGGCGACGGGATGTATCGCTCGACCGACGCCGGGAAGACGTGGACCAAGATCGGGCTCGCGGACGCGGGCCAGATCGCGCACATCGCGGTGCATCCCCGCAACGCCGACCTCGTGTACGTCGCGGTCTTGGGCCATGCGTTCGGGCCCAATGCCACGCGCGGCGTGTTCCGCTCGAAGGACGGCGGCAAAACGTGGGAGAAGATCCTCTTCAAGAACGACAGCACCGGGGCGATCGACCTCGCGATGGACCCCACCAACCCGCGCATCCTGTACGCTGGCCTCTGGCAGGCGGTGCGCCGGCCGTGGGAGCTCGTGTCGGGCGGGGCGGGCAGCGGGATCTGGAAGTCGACCGACGGCGGGGACACGTGGAAGGACATCACGCGGACCCGCGGGCTTCCGGAGGGGATCATCGGCAAGATCGGCCTCGCGGTCTCGCCCGTGAGCCACGATCGGGTGTGGGCACTGGTGGAGGCGGACTCGGGCGGCCTGTTCGGTTCGAACGACGGTGGCGCGACCTGGAGGCGCACGAGCGGCGACAACGAGATCCGGCAGCGCGCCTGGTATTTCACGCACGTGGCCGCGGACCCGGGCAACGTCGACGGCGTCTACGTCCTCAACGTGACGCTCCTCAAGTCGGTGGACGGGGGCAAGACCTTCACCAACCTGCGCGCTCCGCACGGCGACCACCACGCGCTGTGGATCGATC
>DATHGL010000175.1:0-2366 GCA_035317625.1 Gemmatimonadales bacterium
GATCAGGTGGCCAGTTCCTGTCGCCGCTGTTCGCGGGCGAGCTGTACGGCGCCGGCCAGCCGCTCGATACCGCG
Organism: Gemmatimonadales bacterium; assembly: GCA_035317625.1. Lineage (GTDB taxonomy): Bacteria > Gemmatimonadota > Gemmatimonadetes > Gemmatimonadales > GWC2-71-9 > AG41. Next base: position 75 of record DATHGL010000175.1, read on the forward strand.
ACGCACTACCTCATCCTGCCCGATAACATCGGGCACGGCCGTTCCTCCAAGCCGAGCGATGGGCTGCGGGCCCGATTCCCGCGCTACGCCTACGAGGACATGGTCGCCGCCCAGTACCGGCTCGTCACCGACGGGTTGCACGTGAATCACTTGCTGCTCGTGATGGGCACGTCGATGGGCTGCATGCACAGCTGGCTCTGGGCCGAGCGGTATCCCGACGTCATGGACGGTGTCGTCCCGCTCGCCTGCATCCCCACGCAGATCGCGGGGCGGAACCGGATGTGGCGCAGCATGATCATCGAGGACATCCGATCGGATCCCGACTGGAACGGCGGCGACTACGCCACCGAGCCCCGGGGCTTGCGCGCCGCCCTCCAGCTGCTGTTCATCGCCGGGAGCGCCCCCCTGGTTCAGCAGCGCGTCGCCCCTACGCGCGATTCGGCCGACGCCTACATCGCGCGCTGGTTGAACACGCGCTTCACCGAAACGGATGCCAACGACCTGCTGTACCAGGTCGCCGCGTCGCGCGACTACGACCCGAGCGCGACCCTCGATCGCGTCAGTGCCCCCGTGCTCGCCATCAACTCGGCGGACGACTTCATCAATCCGCCGGAGCTGGGGCTCATGGAGCGATTGATTCCGAAGGTGAAACGGGCCCGCTACATCCTTATTCCCACGAGCGAGCGCACGCGGGGCCACGGCACGCACACAGTCGCAGCGGTCTGGAAGGAGTATTTCGCGCCGTTCCTGGCCGGCTTGGAGCGGCGCTCGAGCAGATGAGTGCTACCGATACCCCGCCGCCTGCAGGCTGAACAGCTCCGAATACAGCCCGCCCCGCACCACGAGTTCCTCGTGCGTGCCCTGATCGACCAGCTCGCCGCCCTGGAGCACCAGGATTCGGTCTGCCATCCGCACCGTCGAGAAACGATGCGAGATGAGCACCGCCATCCTCCCCCTGGTCAGCTCCGCGAACCGCAGGAACACCTCGTACTCGGCGCGCGCATCGAGCGCGGCGGTCGGCTCATCGAGGATCAGCACCTGCGCGTCACGCATGTACGCGCGCCCCAGGGCGACCTTCTGCCACTCGCCCCCCGACAGGTCGACGCCGCCGTCGAAGCGCCGGCCCAACATCTGATCGTAGCCCTTCTCGAGCCGGGTGGCCACCGAGTCGGCCAGGCTCCGGCGGGCCGCTTCGTGTACCCGCGCGTCGTCCTTCAGCGCGTCGACCTGGCTCACCGCGATGTTCTCCTTGAGGACGAAGTCGTAACGCACGAAGTCCTGGAAGATGACGCCGATGTTCTGCCGCAGGCTGCCGAGGTCGTGGTCGCGCAGGTCCACCCCGTCGAGCAGGATGCGGCCTTCGTCGGGGTCGTACAGCCGCGCCAGCAGCTTCACGAGGGTCGTCTTCCCCGCCCCGTTCTCCCCCACGAGCGCGACGCTCTCCTCCGGAGCGAACGTGAAGGTGAGGTGCCGCACCGCCCAGCGGTCGGAGCCAGGATAGCGGAATCCGACGTCCTGAAACTCGAACCCCTGCCGGATCGGCACCGGCACGGGCCGCGCACCGGGCTTGGACGTGACGCGCGGCTGCACGTCGAAGAAGGTGAACAGGTCCGAGAGATACAGGCTCTGCTCGAACACCTGCGACAGTGACAGCAGGATGCGCTGGATCAGGTCGCGGCTCTGGCGGAACGAGCCCGCGAGGAAGGTCAGGGCGCCGATCGTGAACCGGCCCAGCACCGTCAGGTAGATCGTCACCGCGTAGGCACCATAGTAGCCCAGCGTGCCGAGGGTGACGAACAGGGTGGACACGACGTTTCGCTTGATCGCCAGGCGCTTGTTGGCGTCGTAGAATTCGTCCGACAGGCTCGCGTACCGGCCCACGAGGAACTCCGACAGGTCGAACAGCTTCACTTCCTTCGCCATTTCGTCCGACGCACCCACGTAGCGCAGGTAATCGAGCAACCGCCGCTCCGGCGTCCACTGGAACAGGAGGGAATAGCCCAGGGCCGCAAAGTGGGTCTCGCCCAGGAACGACGGCGCTACCGCGACGACCAGCAACAGGAGCAGCCAGGGGAGCTGCACCAGGAGCACGGCCGCGAGCGAGATGAGCGTGATGAGGTCCTGAGCGGTGGACAGGAGCAGGGCGACCAGCCCGATCCGCCCCACCGTCTGGCGGCGCGCGCGCTCCAGGTGGTCGTACGTCTCCGCGTCCTCGTACTGCGCCAGGTCGAGCGTGGCCGCGTGCTCCATCAGCCGGACGCTGATCCGGTTCGAGAACAGGTCGCCCAGAAG
>DATHGL010000176.1:0-2262 GCA_035317625.1 Gemmatimonadales bacterium
GAGCCTGCTTGGCCGTCAGCTCCTTCAGCGCCTCCGCTAGCTCGGGGCTCCGCTGGACCGACCCGACGATCCCCAGGGTCTCGACGGACAGGCCTGAGTCCCCCCCCTGCGCCAGCAGCCGCCGCAACGCGTCGCCGTCGCGCCGCGCTTGTTCCCGATCCACTTGCATGTCGAAGAAGCTCCCAAACACCCCCTCCGTGGCCCTGTCGGTGGGGGCCACCGGGGCGTTGGCCCCGCTCGCACCGGCAAGACTGGTCGAGCTCGGCCCGGGGCGGTCGGACGGCAGCGTAATCGTCTGCACGCGAAACCGTTCGAGTCCTTGCTCGGCATCCTGCAGGTTCTTGTGCGCGGCCTGGACCTGCTCGTCCAGGATCTTGGTAAGCTCCGACAGCTTCTGTCGCTTCAGGTCCGCCGCGACCTTTACATAGCGCTCCGCAAGGGCATTGACCACCATGGTGACGTCGGTCGGGTCGGGGCCCTGCAGCTCGATCCGCAGGAAGTTCCCCTCCAGATCCATGGTGGCGTCGAGGTCCTGCGCGAGGCGTCGCGAGGCGTCGCGCAAGGTGGCGACGGTAAACTCGACGCGTCGGCCCGACGCGAGCGCGCCCGGCTCGGGCGCCCAGCGGAACCCCAATCCTCTCCCGATCGAATCGCCCACCGTCCCACGCTCGATCTCCATGCCCTGCTTGCTGTCGAGCACGTAACTCCGCCCGGTCCCGTCTACCGTTACCCGGTAGGTACCGGGACGGTACAACTCCGACACCTGGAACCCGACGAAGGCGGGTTGGTCCGCTCGCGACTCCAACGAGAGAAACAGCCGCTGGTCGTGCACCACTTGATCGAGCACGACGTACGACTTGAGCAGGTCCACCCAGGCTTGCGGATCGAGCAGTTGACCGGGACGGATCGGCCCGCGATCGGTACCGCCGCGGCGCTCGGACTGCGACTGGTCGATCCAGATCGTGGCCTGCGCGGCGTACCGGGAAAGAAAGCGCGCAGCGACGACGCCCGCCGCCGTGCCCACAACCGTCACGATCACAATGAGCCACTTGAAGCGCAACAGGGCGCTGTACACCCGCTGCCAATCGAGCCCACCCTCGGGCTCCGGAAGATTGGGCGCGCCAAGGCCGTGGAATGGTGTGGGCGACCCGATAGCCGACGACGAGGCGACCGATGGGGTGATATGGCTGGACGTCATGGGCGCGGCTTCTCCTGCCTGCTCGTGGTGGCGCGCACGGTGGCGCACCGCGTCACAAATCTCCGGGTCGTCCTTGCGCAAGTCCGATACCGCGCACGACCACCGCGCCCCCGTGCCATCCCGGGACGAGGTGCCGCAAATCGGTGCACCCAGAGCTCGACGGCGGATGCAGCTTGGTGCGATCCGCGCGCTGGTTGCAGACCACCGGGACCCGGGTTTGTGCCCATTCTGTGCGGTAAACCAGGCTGCGCTGCGGGGTCGCGACAGTGTGGCCCGAACCGTGCGTAGCAGGCGGTCGACCCGCAATCCAGGACGAGCTCGATGTCCATGCCGATGACACAGGACGGGGTGCCGCCCCGCGACGGGAGCGAGCCAGCCACCTTACTGGCGATCGGGCCCGAAGCCAAGGCCCGCGTGCGGATTCTTGTGGTAGACGACGAGCACACGCTGCGGGAGAGTTGCGCCGCGGTGCTCCGGCACGAAGGGTACGACGTCACGGTGTGCAGCCGCGGCCAGGACGGGCTCGACCTGCTGAAGCGGCGGGCCTTCGACGTTGTGCTCGTGGACCTCTACATGTCGCAGATCGACGGGCTCGCGCTGCTGCGCGCGGCGCTCGGGACCAATCACGACACGATCGTGATCGTGATGACCGGCAACCCGAGCGTCGAGTCGAGCGTCGAAGCGCTGCGGCAGGGCGCGTTCGACTATCTCCCCAAGCCGTTCTCCGCCTCGCACCTCCAGGTATTGATCGGCCGCGCGGTGCATACCCTGCTGGTCGCTCGTGAGACGCGCGAGCAGCAGGAAACGCTCGACCGGGCGCAGGTGCAATCAGACAAGCTCACGTTGCTCGGTACCGCCCCCGCGTTCCGGCGGGCGATCGAGCTCGCCCGGAAGGTGGCGCCGACGGACGCGTCCGTCTTCATCACGGGGGAGAGCGGCAGCGGCAAGGAGATCATCGCGCAGTTCATTCACCACCACAGCCGCCGCTCAAGCCGCCCGTTTGTGGCGGTCAACTGCGCGGCGCTGCCCGAGGGGCTGCTCGAGTCCGAAATGTTCGGGCACCG
>DATHGL010000177.1:0-6048 GCA_035317625.1 Gemmatimonadales bacterium
GCCGGGTGTGTGCGCGCTGCTGCTGTGGTTGGTCGCGTGCCGGGGAGCGGCGCCGGGCGGGGGAGGGGACCAAGCGAGAAGCGACTCGGCTGTCACGGCCCGGACCTGGGGGTTGGCGTACCTGCAGCAGAATCAGCTTCCGCGCGCCGAAGCGGAGTTCCGGAAGGTCGTGGCGCTCGCCCCCGATCATGCCCTCGGCTATGCGAACCTTGGGCTCGTATACCTGCGGGAAGGTCGCTACCGCGACGCCGAAGCCCAGCTCCGTCGCGCGGCGGCGCTCGATTCCGCCAACAGCGACGTCGGACTGATGCTGGCCAGCGTGTACGAGGAGACCGGTCGGCAGGCGGACGCGCGCCGCGAAATCGATCGCGTGCTGCGGCGCGATTCCACCGACACCCGGGCGCTGTACGCCCTCGCGGAGCTTGCCGCGCGATCCGCCGACCCCGGGGAGGTGCAGCGCCGGGAAACCCTGCTACGACACGTGATGGCCCGCGCTCCCGCGAACATCGTCGCCCGGCTCGAGCTCGTGGACCTCCTCCTCGCACGCGGATCCGCCGGTGACGCCGCCGGCGAGCTGGAGGCGTTGCAGCGGCAGCTGCCGCAATTGCCGCGGGAGGCCGCGCGCTTCTTCGAGCGCGCCCTCGTCCTGGCGCGCTCGGGCCGCGCCGCCGAAGCGGCGGCTCAGGCTCGGCGCTTCCAGCGCGCCATGGAGGTCACCCCGGCCTACCAGGTCGCTCTCGAGCGACTGGGCGCGTCGAGCGGCAGGCCCGGTCCATTGGTCGGCTACGCGGTGCTGACGTTCAACCCCAGCCTGGCTGTGCCCACGGAGGACCCGCGGGCCGTCGCGGCGGCGATCCGTTTCACAGATGTCACTGCGGGGAGCGGGCTCGAGAGTGTGTCGGCGCTCCCGGAGAGCCTGGCAGGCTCACTCGAGAGCGCGGTGGCCCTCGCGGTGGGTGACTACGACGACGACGAGACCGAGGATGTGTTCGTCGGCGGGCATCTGTTCCGGGGCGCCCTGGGCCGCTTCGTCGAGGCCGGCAGCGGCTCGGGGCTAGCGCTTCGGGATCGCCCTGTCGCAGCGGCGTTCGGCGACTTCGACAACGACGGACGGCCCGACCTGTACGTCGCGACCGCAGGGCGGGGCGTGCTGCTCCGGAACATGGGCGGGGGCAAGTTCCGCGACGTCGCCGCCTCGGCCGGCCTGGCCGATTCGGGCGTCGTCGCGAAGGCCCTGTTCCTGGATATGGACCATGACGGCGACCTCGATCTGTTGCTCGCGACGGCCACCGGAAACCGCGCCTACCGCAACAACCTCGATGGGACGTTCCGCGAGATGGCCGCCGCGATGGGTCTGGCGATGAACAGCAGCCGCGATGTGGCGTTCGGCGATTTCGACGGCGACGGCCACATCGACCTGATGATCGTCGCAGCTGACGGTCACGTGCGCCTCTTCCACAACCTCGGCCAGGGACGTTTCGAGGATGTGACGGCGGCGAGCGGTCTCGCCGCAGCGGGCACAGCGGGCGCGGTCGCAGTCGGCGATTACGATAACGACGGCTTCCTCGACGTGTTTCTGACGTCGCTCGACGGGACCGTGCCCCACCTGTACCGCAACCGTGGCGACGGGACGTTCGACCTCGACGCCCGCTCGGGCGTGCTGCGGCGCAAGCTCGCCGGCGTCGTCGGTCTGGACGCCGCATTCTTCGACTTCGACAACGACGGCCGGCTCGATCTGATCGTGGTGGGGAAGGGCGGCGTGCGCCTGTTCCGCAACGACGCCACGCGGGGTTTCGAGGACTACTCCTCGATCCTGCCCTCCCCTGACAGCCTGCGGGCCGGCCGGGCGGTCGCCGTCGCGGACATCGACCGGGACGGCGACCTCGATCTCATCGTTGCCGGCTGGGACGGACGGCCCCGGTTGCTCCGCAACGACGGCGGCAACGTGAATCAGTACGCGGATGTGCGTCTCGTCGCGCTGCGCCAGGGGAGCGGGAAGAACAACGCCTTCGGGCTCGGCGCCACCGTCGAGCTGCGCGCCCGCGACCTGTACCAGCTGCGGCTCGCGACCGACGGCGTGACGCACTTCGGCCTCGGGCGCCGGCTGAAAGCCGACGTGCTGCGCGTGCGGTGGCCCAACGGCGTGTCGCAGACGGTCTACTATCCGGGGACGGAAGAGGATGTGCTGGAGCAGCAGATGCTCAAGGGGTCGTGCCCATTCCTCTACGTGTGGGACGGCCGCGGGTTCACGTTCGCGACGGACGCCATGTGGAACAGCGCGCTGGGCATGCCGCTCGGCATCATGACGAGAGAGGGCGGCATCATGTCCGCCTCGCCGCATGCGTCGCAGGAAAACTTGCGCCTCCCGAGCGGGCTGCTCCAACCACGGAACGGACGCTACGAGCTGCGACTCACCGAGGAGCTGTGGGAGACGGCATATCTGGACGAGGCGCGGTTGCTGGCGGTGGACCACCCGGACTCAGTGCAGGTCTACCTGAACGAGCGGTTCGCGCCGGCGGGGCCGTCGGCGCTGCGGCTCTACCAGGTCGCGCGGCCGCGCCTGCCGGTCGCGGCGACCGACGAGCTCGGCAACGATCTCCTCCCGGCGCTGCACGCTCAGGACCACGTCTACGCCACGACCCTCCGCCCGGCGCGCTACCAGGGCCTGACCGAGCTGCACGATCTCGTGCTCGACTTCGGGAACCTCGCGGGGATGGACAGCGTGTTTCTCTTCCTCACCGGCTGGATCTATCCCACGGACGCGAGCATCAACTTCGCGCTCGCCCAGTCACAGTCGCTGCAGGTGGTCCCGCTCCAACTGCAGGTGAAGGACCCGGCCGGCCGTTGGCGCACGGTGATTCCCGACCTCGGCTTTCCGGCGGGCAAGAACAAGACGGTCATCGCGGATCTCACGGGGAAATTCTTGAGCGCCGACACCCGGGTGCGTATCCGGACCAACATGGAGGTCTACTGGGACCGAGCGTTCGTGGCCGCCACGGCGTCCGCGAGCCCCGTGACCGTGACCACCCTGCGTCCCGTGGCCGCCGATCTCCACTACCGCGGCTTTTCGCGCATGTACCGAAAGGGCGGACGGTACGGGCCCCAGTGGTATGACTACGCCGACGCTTCGCGCGAGCCGGCCTGGGCGCCGATCGTGGGTGCGTTCACGCGCTATGGTGACATCCTGCCCCTGCTCGACGCGGCGGACGACCGGTATGTCATCTTCGGGCCCGGCGACGAGGTCGCGCTGCAGTTCGACTCGGCCGCCGCGCCGCCGGTGCCCCCCGGTTGGACGCGCGACTTCGTCATCTACACGGACGCCTGGATGAAGGACGCCGACCTGAACACGGCGGCCGGCGGCACGGTGGAGCCGCTCCCGTTCCATCGGATGTCGCGCTACCCCTATGATGCCGACGAGGCGTTCCCGACGGATGCCGTCCACCGGCGGTTCGTCGAGGTGTACAACACGCGGCGGGTGGGACGAGGGTCCTACAACCGGTAGCCCCGCTGCATGAGGGAGCGCCCCGAGGCCGCGTAGCCGTCCGGGCCGGGGAGATGGAAGCTGAGCGAGTCTGCCAGGCGGTCGTAGATGTTGAACAGGACGCAGGCGTGGATCGCGTCCTCTATGGCGTCATCGCTCACGCCGGCGGCGCGGAGCGGAGCGAGGTCGGCGGGGCGCACGTCGGCGGGCGTGAGCGTGAGTTTCTCGAGGAAGCCGAGCGTCGCCCGCAGCTTCGGATCGAGCGGAGCGGTGCGCCAATCGGCCAGGACCGCCGCGACCAGCGAGTCATCTTTCTCTTCGCGCATGAAGGCCAGCGACGCGACCGCGCCGTGAGCGCGGGTTCAGAACACGCACTGGTTGAGGCGGGACGTGAACGCGGCGAACAGCTCCCGCTCGCCCACGCTCCACGACGAGGGTCCGCGCATCACCGCCTGCGTCCAATCGCACATCGGGCGGCCGAAGAACTCCGGCCGGTACAGCAGCGTCTTGACGACGTCGGGCACGCGGCGCCTGCTCACCAGTCGGATGAGCAAGAGCTTCAGCCGCTGCGGCAGGCGATGACGGTGCTCGACTGCGTGTAGGCGCATCAGCGCTGCTCGTCCCGTTCCGAGACGGAACGGGGCTCGCCCCGCAGGGCTGCGAGGCCCCGCTCGAGCCGCCCCAGGGCGGCGCCGAGCGCCGCGGAGACCGTGACCTCGAAGAGGGCGTCGTCGGAGGTCCCGGCGCGCTGCAGCGCCGTGACCTCCTCGTCGGTCACCTTGTGGGCGTGCCGGGCGACCTTGTCGACGTAGGTGCCAAGCGCGGCGGGCACGGCCTCACCGGACGTCGGGCCGGCCGCTGGGTCGCGCCCCCCGCCCAGCCGCGCCGCCTGCGCGAGCACGGCGCGACGCAGATCGCTCGGCGTCTCGCCAGGCGCGGTCAGCACCCGGTCGACGAGGCGCGCGGTGTAGGCGGCGTAGCGCCCGCCTAGATCGGCCATCGTTCCCACACCTGGCGTTCGGAGCCCGCTAGAATGGCCGCCGCGCGCGTGTCCGTCAAGAGGGCGGTGCGGGCTGCCGCGCCCACCGGGCCCTTGCGGGGTTGCCATTCGGCGCGTATTTCAATCGGACGCAATGCTTCCGTGGCTGCGTGCGGGGAATTCGATCATGCTGTAGGAGGGCAGCGCATGGCACTGAGCCGTCACCTCGTTGCCGCGCACATCCGTAGTGTGGGGTGGGCCGTCCTCCTCTTTTTTCCCAGTTCGCCGATGTCCCTCCTCGGTCAGGCTCGCGAACCGGTCGCGTTGATCATCCGCAGCGATGATGCGGGCATGAGCCACAGCGTCAACATGGCGCTGCAGAGGCTCATCGAGAGCGGCCTTCCGGTTTCCGTGTCGGTCATGTTCGCCTGTCCTTGGTACCAGGAAACCGTGGAGATTCTGAAGCGACACCCCGCGGTCGCCGTCGGCATTCATCTCACGCTGAATTCGGAGTGGAGGAACTACCGGTGGGGACCCGTGTCGGGCCGCGTCGCCGTCCCGACGCTGGTCGACGCCGAGGGATACTTTTTTCCGTCGAGCGAGGCGCTCTACCAGAATCACCCTGACCCACGAGAAATCGACAGGGAGCTCCGCGCCCAAATCGACCGAGCGCTGCGCTCGGGCCTCAAGATCGATTACGTCGATTTTCACATGGGCACGGCTGTTCGCTACCCGGAGTTTCGTGAGGTCACCGAGCGGCTCGCGCGGGAATATGCGCTGGGCATGTCGGAGTACTTCGGCGAGACCATGGACGCTCCCCAATATTGGGCGCCCCCACGCGGCAAGGCGGACAGCCTGGTCGCGCTGATCGATCGCCTGCAGCCCGGCGTGCACGTCGTCGTCACGCATGTGGGGATCGACGATGCCGAGCTGGGCGCCTTGGTGGACATGAACACCGACCAGCCTCTCCCCGACATGAGCAAGAACCGCCAGGGAGAGCTGGATGCGCTCACCTCTCAGAGATTCACCGCGGCCGTCAAGGCCCGAAACGTAGTGCTCATGACGTATCGCGAGTTGATCACCAAGCATGGCCTGAAGGCCATGCGAAGACCCGCAGGATGAGGACGCCGCCATGAACGACATGCGACAGGGTACGCGTTTCCTTCGTGCAGTGGGGATGAGTGTGCTGTTGGCGCTGGTGTTGCGGGCTCCTGCCGTTGCCCAGCAGCCGCAAGAGATCGCCGTCTCCGGGACGGTCACGTCTACGACGGGCGACCATCTGCGCGGCGTCACCGTACGCGTCCGGGGGTCGGCCACCAGTACGGTCACCGATGACAATGGAAAATACACCCTGACCGCTCCCGCGGACGGCGTGCTGACGTTCGGTCTGATCGGATTTCGCGGCATCGGGCAGAACATCGGGGGGCGCACCACCGTCAACGTCGCGATGGAGCGGGCCATCAGCGTGTTGCCCGAGGTCGTCGTGACCGGCTACTCGACACAGAAGCGGACCGACATTACGGGCGCCGTCTCGAGCGTCGATCTCGGAAGCGTCACACGGCAGACCTCAGCCAGCGTGCTGCAGAAG
>DATHGL010000178.1:0-9800 GCA_035317625.1 Gemmatimonadales bacterium
GGCCACACCAATCGGTACGAGCATCGCTTTCCTCATGTCTCCGATGGTACCGCCGCGAGGCGTCTTCGGGCCCCCTGCAGAGCTGCGCGTAGACCTTGGGCCGGATGCAGCCGCTAGAATCCCGCGACCGTGTAACCGTCCCGGCGGGACGGTCGGGTGGCGGTGCCGCTGTGACAGCGGTTCCACCCGGACGCCGCCGGCTGATCTGCAGTCAAACCACAGGAGGTTCCACCTTGTCCGTCGTAACCATGCGAGAGCTGCTGGAGGCCGGCGTCCACTTCGGCCACCAGACTCGCCGCTGGAATCCCAAGATGCGCCGGTTCATCTTCGCCGAGCGGTCGGGGATTTACATCATCGACCTCCAGAAGACGCTGCGACAGATCGAGGCGGCGCAGGAGCTGCTCCGCGGGGTGGTGCTGAAGGGTGAAGGGATCCTGTTCGTCTGCACCAAGAAGCAGCTCAAGAACATCCTCCAGGCGGAAGCGCAGCGCTGCGGCGCGTACTACGTCACCGAGCGCTGGTTGGGCGGCACGCTCACCAACTTCCAGACCATCAAGAAGCAGATCAAGCGTCTGAAGGAGCTGGAGCAGGGCACCGCCGAGGGCGAGTTCGAGAATTACACCAAGAAGGAGCAGCTGTTGTTCGACCGGGAGCGGGTCAAGCTCGAGAAGTATCTGTCGGGCATCAAGAACATGAGCCGGCTCCCGGGGGCGCTGTTCGTCGTGGACTCGAAGAAAGAGCGCATCGCAGTCGCCGAGGCGAACAAGCTGGGGATTCCGGTGGTGGCCATCGTCGACACGAACGCGGATCCGGACCTGATCAACGTGCCGATCCCCGGGAACGACGATGCGATCCGGGCCGTCTCCCTGATCACGGCGGCGATCTCGGACGTGATCAGCGAGGCGCGGCGGCAGATGCCGTTGCGCGAGGCCGCCGAGGAAGGCGAGGGGGTCACGTACTCGACCGAGACCGGCGAGGCCGAGGCGGAAGGGGACAAAAAGAAGAAGCCGGCGCGCCGCAAGCGACGCGCCAAGCCGGAAGCGATCGCCGCCCGGCTCAAAACGGACGAGACGCCGGCCCCGGCGGAATCGAGCGGCGCGGGCGAGGCCTAGCACCCCGGGCGGACCCGCCCCCGCCCCGGTGGGACACCGACCGCCGCCCTTCGAGCCCCACGGCGCGAGGGCGGCGTTTTCATGAGGAGTGAGGAGCGTGGTCACTGTGAAAGGGATTCCGGCCAAGCTCGTGGCGGCGCTGCGCGCCCGCACGGGCGCCGGCATGATGGACTGCAAGAAGGCGCTGGAGGAGACGAGCGGCGATCTGGAAAAGGCCGTCGACCTACTCCGCAAGACAGGCGCGGCCAAAGCGGACAAACGGGCGGGCCGGGAGGCGTCCGAGGGCCTGATCGGGTCGTATGTGCACCACGACGGGGCCATCGGGGTGCTCGTCGAGCTCAACTGCGAGACGGACTTCGTGGCCCGGACCGACGATTTCAAGGCACTGGCTCGCGATCTCGCCCTCCATGTCGCCGCCGCCAAGCCGCTGGCGGTCCGCATCGAGGACCTCCCGGCCGAGGTGGTGCAGCGCGAGCGGCAGGTGTACGAGGCGCAGGTGGCCGAGCAGAAGAAGCCCGAGAACATTCGTGCCAAGATCGTGGAAGGCATGATCAAGCGGTTCTACGAAGATCAGGTGCTGCTGGAACAGAAGTTTGTGAAGGACGACAAGCGCACGGTGGGCGAGCTGGTCAAGGAGCTGTCGGCCAAGACCGGCGAGCACATCTCCGTACGGCGCTTCGTCCGCTTCGAGCTCGGAGGCGGCTAGCCGTGGCGGCGGCTCCCCGCGCGAGCCCGCGCCTCGCGTACTCGCGCGCCTTGCTGAAGATCTCGGGCGAGGCGTTCGCGGGCACGCGCGGGGCGGGCGGGGGGATCGACTTCGCCGTCATCGACCGGCTCGGAGACGAACTCAAAAGCGTCGCCGGCATCGGTGTCCAGCTGGGTCTGGTGGTGGGCGGCGGCAACATCCTGCGCGGCACTGCGGCAAGCGAGCAGGGGATGGATCGCGTCTCCGCCGACTATATGGGGATGCTCGCCACCGTGATCAACGCCCTCGCCCTGCAGGACAGCCTGGAGAAGAAGGGCGTCGACACGCGGGTGATGACCGCGATCCGCATGGAAGAGCTCGCCGAGCCCTACATCCGACGCCGGGCGGTGCGCCACCTCGAGAAAGGGCGCATGGTCATCTTCGCGGGCGGAACGGGAAACCCGTACTTTTCCACCGATACGGCGGCCGTGCTCCGGGCGCTCGAGATCGAGGCGAAGGTCCTGCTGAAGGCGACGAACGTGGACGGCGTGTATACCGCCGATCCCAAGCAGGACCCGAAAGCCACGTTCCTCGCCGAGCTGTCGTTCCGGGATGCGTTGGTCAACGGGTATGCGGTGATGGATGCCAACGCATTCGGCTTGTGTAAGGAGAACAGGCTCCCCATCGTGGTGTTCAACATCAACCAGGCTGGCGCCACGGCCAGGGTCCTGGCCGGCGAGCGCGTCGGCACGGTCGTGAAATGACCACCCTCGCGGACCACGTCAAGCAGGCGAAGCAGGCGATGGACAAAGCCGTGGAGGCCGTGAAGCGCGAGTTCTCCACCGTGCGCACCGGCAAGGCGACGACGTCGCTGCTGGACCTGGTGCGGGTCGAGGCCTACGGAAGCGAGGTGCCGCTGAACCAGGTCGCGAGCGTGGCGGCCCCCGAGCCCAAGCTCCTCACCATCCAGCCGTGGGACAAGTCGGTGCTCAAGGCGATCGAGAAGGCCATCCTCGCGTCGGACCTCGGCCTCACGCCCTCCAACGACGGCAACGTCATCCGCATCCCCCTGCCGGCGCTCACGGAAGAGCGACGCAAGGAGCTGGTCAAGGTGATCCACAAATTCGCCGAAGAAGGCCGCGTGGCAATACGCCACGCGCGCACCGAAGCGATCACCCGCATCAAGAAGGCCGAGCACGTCTCCGAAGACGAAAAAAAACACACCGAGAAAGACGTCCAGAAGCTGCACGACGAGCACTCGCGCCTGGTGGACGAGGCGGTCAAGGCCAAATCAGCGGAGATCATGGAGGTCTGAGATGGCGGACGACCTGCTCGCGCGGATTCGCATCAACGGGGTCGTCCCGCGCCACGTCGCCGTGATCATGGACGGCAACGGGCGCTGGGCGCGCGAGCGGGGCCTGCCCCGACCGCTGGGACACCGCGCCGGCATGAAAGCGGTGCGCGAGGTGGTGGAGGGAGCCATCGAGGCGGGCGTGGAAGTGCTCACCCTGTTCGCATTTTCCGAGGAGAACTGGCAGCGCCCGGCGACCGAGATCTCCGCCCTGATGCACCTGCTCGAGGAGTACATCGCGCGCGAAGTAGCGGAGCTCGCGGGTCAGGGGGTGGCGGTGCACGTCCTGGGCGACCGCAGCCGTCTCGCCCCCGGTGCGCGGGCCGCGGTCGAGCGGATCGAACGAGAAACGCAGGGCGGTACGAAGCTCGCGCTCAATCTGTGCATCTCTTACTCGTCGCGCGCCGAGCTGGCGCGGGCGGCACGTCTGCTCGCGGAAGCGGTGCTCAAGGGCGTGAAACGGCTCGAGGACATCGACGAAGACGCGATGCGTGCGCAGCTGTACACGGCGCCGTGGCGCGACCCGGATCTCCTGATCCGCACGTCCGGCGAGTACCGACTGTCCAACTTCCTGCTGTGGCAGCTCGCCTACACCGAGCTCTACATCACGCCGGTGCTGTGGCCGGATGTGACGCGACGCGACCTGTTCCAGGCGATCCTCGACTACCAGGGGCGTGACCGGAGGTTCGGGAAAGTCACGGCGTGATGTCCCGTAATCTCCTGGTGCGCATCGCCGTCGCCGTCCCGGCCATCGCCGGGGTGCTGTTCGTGGTGTGGCGGGGGGGCTGGGTGCTCGCCGTGGCCCTGGCCGTCCTGGGCATGCTCGGCACCCGCGAGGTCTACGACTTCGGCAAGCAACAGGGCATCGAGCCGTTGGAGTGGGTCGGATTCGTCGCCGCCGCGGCCTGCCCGCTCGCGACCTATTGGGTCAAGGGCTATGCCGATTGGGAGCCCGTCGTCTACGCCGGCGCGCTGTGGCTGCTCGTGGTGCTGGCCGTCGCGGTCGCCCGCGGCCCGACGCGGCGCCCGCTCACGGCCGTCGCGGTGACCGTGTTCGGCTCCCTGTACGCCTCGGCGCTCCTGTCGTTCCTCGTCGCGATTCGTCACGGGCCCCATGCCGACGCGCACCCGCGGGGCTCGGTCGCCCTCGCGGTGTTGCCGCTGGTCGTCACGTGGGTGGGTGATACGTGCGCGATGGCGGCGGGCAAGCTGGTCGGCGGGCCGAAGCTGGCGCCGATCCTCTCGCCGCACAAGACGTGGGCCGGGGCGATCGGCGGCGCCGGGGGCGCCGTCGTCACGGCGCTCGCCTTCGGGCCGCTCGTCCTCGACCGGGTCGCGTTCGGGCTTCCGCAATGGCAGTTGGTCGTCGTGGGGCTCGTCGCGGCCCTCGCCGCCCAGGTGGGCGACGTCGCCGAGTCGCTGCTCAAGCGCGAGGTCGGGTTGAAGGATTCGTCGTCGCTCATCCCGGGGCACGGGGGTGTGCTCGACCGTCTGGACTCGCTGTACTTCGTCCTGCCGATCGCGGCAGGACTGTTCCGGCTGTTCGGCCTCGCATGAGCGTCGGCGTCGCCATCCTCGGGTCGACCGGCTCGATCGGCTGCTCCGCGTTGCAGGTGCTGGCGCGCCAGCGGGAGCGGTTCTTCGTAGCGGCGCTCACCGCGCACTCGAATGCCGACCTGCTCGAGCGACAAGCCGCCGAATGGCAGCCGGCGTATGTGGGGATCGTGAACGGCGGGATGCGGAATGCGGGAAGCGGGAAGCGTACCGGTGCGGCATGCCTCGTCGAGGCCGCGACGCATCCCGACGTGCAGATCGTTGTGAACGCGATCGTGGGCGCCGCGGGACTCGAGGCCACCCTCGCGGCGCTCCGGGCAGGGAAACGCGTGGCGCTCGCCAACAAGGAAACACTCGTGATGGCGGGCGCGCTGGTGACCCGGGCCGCGCGCGAAGGCGGCGGCGAGCTCGTGCCGGTGGACTCGGAGCACAGCGCCGTGCTCCAGTGTATCACGGGGCGCCAACCCGCGGAGCTCGCCCGCCTCATCCTCACCGCGTCGGGCGGCCCGTTCCGCACCTGGAGCCCGGCGCGCGTGGCGGACGCCACCGTGGACGAGGCGCTGTGCCACCCGACCTGGAAGATGGGGAAGAAGATCACCGTCGATTCCGCGACGCTGGTGAACAAGGCCCTCGAAGTGATCGAGGCACATTTCCTGTTCGGCTTGCCCTACCAAGCGGTCGACGTCGTGGTCCACCCCCAGTCGGTCGTGCACGCGTTCGTCGAGTTCGTGGATGGCTCCGTCCTGGCCCAGGTCGGTTTTCCCACCATGGAGCTGCCGATCCTGTACGCCCTGACCCACCCGGTCCGCGTCCCCGACGGCGGGACGCGGCGCTTCGATCCAGTGGCGGCGGGGAGCCTCACGTTCGAGCCGCTGGACCCGGCGCTGTATCCCGCCTACGGGCTCGGCCGCGCCGCTGCCGCCGCAGGCGGAACGGCACCGACCGCGTTCAACGCGGCCAACGAGGTGGCCGTGGAGCTGTTCCTCGCGGGTCGGATCCGGTTCGGCCGGATCACCGAGACGATCGCGCAGGTGCTCGCGAC
The DNA here is from genome assembly GCA_035317625.1 of Gemmatimonadales bacterium. Classification (GTDB taxonomy): domain Bacteria; phylum Gemmatimonadota; class Gemmatimonadetes; order Gemmatimonadales; family GWC2-71-9; genus AG41. The sequence goes on from DATHGL010000178.1 coordinate 5,745, forward strand.
GCACCGCGCGAGCGATGCGGGGTCGCTCGAGGGGGTGCTCGAGGCCGACCGAGACGCGCGGCGGCTCGCACGGGAGGCCGCGTGCTCCTGACCATCGGGGCGGTCGCCGTCGTCCTGGGCGTCCTCATCTTCGTGCATGAGATGGGCCATTTCCTCGCGGCCAAGGCCGTGGGAATCCAGGTGCTGCGCTTCTCCCTCGGGTTCGGGCGGCCCATCCTGAGCTGGCGGCGGGGCGAGACCGAGTACTGGCTCTCCTGGCTGCCGCTCGGCGGCTACGTCAAGATGGCGGGGCTCGAGGACGAGGGGGTGGCCGGGGGCCTGGAAGGCGGCAAGGGTGCGGTGCCGGTCGATCCGGCGCGCGCATTCGACCGCCAGCCCGTGTGGAAGCGGACGATCGTGATCCTCGCGGGCGTCACCATGAACGCGTTGTTCGCGTTCGCCGTCTACTCCGGAATCGCGGCGACCGCGGGGTCGCCCGAGCTCGCGAGCACGCAGATCGACTCGGTCACCGCCCGCGCGCTCCCGCCCGGGACCGAGGCGCTCGCGAGCCTCAAATTCGGCGACCGAATCGTACGAGTGAACGGAGACAGCATTCGGTCCTGGAACACCCTGCTCGATCGCTTGCTCACCGGACCCACCGACCTGCGGATCGACGTCGCGGGTCGCGACCAGCCGATCGTGGCGCGCCTGCCGGATGGCGGCCTCGCCACCCGTCAGGCGGTCGCGCAGGCGCTGGTCCGACTCGATCCCCCCCGCCTCGGCATTCTCGAGCCGGGCCGTCCCGCGATCCGCGCCGGACTCAAGCCGGGCGACCTCCTGCTCAAGGTCAACGGCGATACCCTCCGCTCCTGGACCGGTGTGCTGCACGCCGTGTGGCGCAGCCCCGGAAAGCCGCTGCGGTTCGACGTGCTGCGCGACGGCGCACAGCGGCAGGTGACGGTCGTGCCGGAGATGAAGGTCGAGACCGATACCGCCTCTCCCCGTCCTCACGTGTACGGCGCGATCGGCGCGGGGCAGGACCCCCCGACGATTCACGTCCGCGAGCCGCTCGGGCGCGCCTTGGTGTCCGGGGCTCAGGAGACGTGGGGTCGAGCGCTGGTCGTCGTGGGGTTTCTGAGAGGACTCGTGCTGCGCGAGACCTCGGTGCGCGACGTCGGCGGCATCCTCACCGTGGGGCAGATCTCGGGCCAGGTGGCGCGCCTGGGCTTCGACTGGTTCCTCACCTTTCTCGCGTTCTTTTCGGTCAACCTGGCGATTCTGAACCTGCTGCCCATTCCTATCCTGGATGGCGGGCAGCTCATGTTCCTCATCGCCGAGGCGGTCCGGCGCAAACCGCTCTCGGTCGAGCTCCGCAACCGGCTCAGCCAGATCGGCTTCATCGTCCTGGTGGCCATCATGATCCTCGCCCTCACAAACGATGCGCTCCGGATTCTCCCCCGCTAGGGACGCCCTCGAGAGCTATCTCGCCGGCCGGATCAAACCCGAGCGGCTGGTGATCGCGGTGGCGAGCGAGTACTACGGGGGAGCGGGAAAGGGGGAACGGGAAGCGTTGCAATCGGTCATCGAGGTGATCGACCGCGCGTCTCCCGGGATCGTCGAACTCGGAACCGCGACCGACGGCCCGGGCTTCGACATTCGCCTCGCCGAGCGGCCATTCCCGAAGCAACATGAAGCCGAGCTAAAGCGGGCGGCCGAGGCGGTCTTGTCGAGACGCGGGATGCGAGATGCGGGAGGCGTGCAGCACGCGGAAGCCACGCATCCCGCATCCCGCATCTCGCTTCCCGCCATTGTGTCGTGGATCCAGCGCCTGTTCCGCGGCTCCGCCTCAGCCTGACCACCAGTCCCGCCAGCGCTCCAGCCATCCCACCGGCGCGTTGCCGTCCACCCTCACAAGATCGGCGAGTAGCTCGGTCGCATCCCGGTATCGGTCGTCCGGATGTTTCGCGAGGCATTTCATGACCACTCGCTCGAACCGTTTGGACAGCGCGGGCCGCTTCTTGCGAAGCGAGGGCGGCGGATCCTCTACGTGCATCCGCGCCAATGCGAACCAATCGGTGGACGTGAACGGGACCTCGCCTGTCGCCGCCTTGTAGAGCGTGACGCCCAGCGCGTAGAAATCGACGCGCTGGTCGAGCGGTCGCCCCTGCGCTTGCTCGGGGGAAAGGTACTGCGGCGTCCCGATCGTCATGTTCACGCCGGTGGAGGCGACGTAGCCCGAAACCGCACGGGCGATGCCGAAGTCCGAGAGCACGGCCGTGCCGTCGGACTGGATCAGGATGTTGTCGGGTTTCAGGTCGCGGTGGATCAAACCCCGACCATGGGCGAATTGGAGCGCCCGAGCCACGTCGCCGGCGATGCGCACGATGTCCGGCTCGGAGAGCGGGCCCTCGCGGACGAGGCGCGCCGCCAGCGAGGTGGCGCACAGGTCCATCGCGAAATACACGTAGTTTCCGGAGCGCGCCACGAATCGGATGCGGATGATGTTCGGGTGCTGGAGCGTCGCGGCCGTCTCGGCCTCGTTCCGAAACCGCCGCTCGAACTGGGGATCGCCGGCATAGCGCGGCATCAGGATCTTGACGGCGACCGCGCTCCCATCCAGTTCGCGACCGGCGAACACCCACGCGAACCCGCCCTGGCCGAGCAGGCGCTCGAGGTCGTAGGGGCCGACGGTGCGGCCGACGAGGTCGGTTGGCGCGTTGGTCACGAGGGCTTTACAAACCAATACCAGCGGTCTAAGTTACTGCGCTCTCAACAATTAGGGAACAAGATCAGATGTACGACAAGACGACGCCGGTCAGGAAGTACGGGCAGCACGAGGGAGACACGGGGTCGGCCCCGGTCCAGATCGCGCTGCTCACCGAGCGGATCAACAGCCTGACCGATCACTTCCGGGTGCACGCCAAGGACTTTCACGGGCAGCGCGGCCTTCTCCGGATGGTCTCGCAGCGCCGCCGCCTGCTGGAATACCTGAAGCGCGCCGACCTGGAGCGGTATCGGCAGCTCATCGACGAGCTGGGCCTCCGCCATTAATAGCGCTGGCGTCGCGCCGGGCGCCCCGGAAGAGCACCGGGGCGCCTCGCGTATTTCATTTTGTGCTCTAGACAGGCAATCCGGTGAAGCACGTCGAACGTAACTTTGCGGGACGCGCCCTGAAGCTCGAGGCAGGTCGGCTCGCCAAACAGGCCGCCGGCGCCTGTCTGGTGCAGTTCGGGGAGACGGTCGTGCTCGCGGCGGTGACGGTGTCGGATAACGTCTCGACCCTGCCGTTCTTTCCGTTGACCGTCGAGTATCGCGAGAAGGCCTACGCCGCCGGCAAGATTCCCGGCGGCTTCTTGAAGCGCGAGGGGCGGCCGTCCGATGAAGAGATTCTCTCGGCGCGCGTGACGGACCGCTCGATCCGCCCCCTGTTTCCAGACGGGTTCAAGAACGAGGTCCAGGTCTTCATCTACGTGCTGTCGGCGGACCAGGAGAACGACGCCGACGTGCTCGGGGTGACCGCGGCGTCCGCGGCGCTCACGATGTCCAAGGTGCCGTGGAACGGGCCGATCGCCGCGGTGCGGGTGGGGCGGGTGGAGGGCGCGTGGATCCTGAATCCCACCTTCCAGCAGCTCGAGTTCTCCGACGTGGACATGGTGGTGTCCGGGTCGAAGGATTCGATCGTGATGGTGGAGGGAGGCGCGCTCGAGCTCTCCGAGGCCGAGATCGTGAAGGGGCTCGAGGTGGCGCAGAAAGGCATCCGGGAGCTGCTCGATGCCGCCCAGGAGCTTGTGGGGGAAATGCGCCAGCCCAAGATGGAGTGGGCCAAGGTCGAGCCGCCCGCGGGACTCGTAAGCCGAGTGAAGGAGTTGGCCGAGGCGCGCGTCACCGAGGCACTCAACCTGCCGGAGAAGGCGGAGCGGACCCAGGCGCTGGCGGCGCTGAAGGCCACGATCCACGAGCAGCTCGCGGCGGAGTTCCCCGAGAACGTGAAAGATGTCGCGAGCACGATCGAGGAGATCGAGTACCGCACGATGCGCGAGCAGGTGCTGACGCACGGCGAACGGGTGGACGGGCGCG
>DATHGL010000179.1:0-5003 GCA_035317625.1 Gemmatimonadales bacterium
GAGCGTGGAACGATCACGGCGGTCAGCACGGATCCCTCTGCCAAAGAGCCTGCGATCGGCCCTTCCGCCGGCGTCGCCGCCTGACCGAGCGGCACGTGTACTTGCACCATGGCGGGACCCGTCGTTCCCGTTACGGTCAACGCCAGACGGTAGCTGCCCGTGCTCAGGACGGTGTAGCCGGACGAGGCGAGGTATCCCACGTCGACGGCGTGCGGCGTTCCCGCGGGGAGGGCCCCGTTGCCCAGCAGGAAGAACGCGTCGGGCCGGACCGTCGTATCTGCAAGGGCCGGGGTGGCGCCCGCCCAGGACGGCGCGAAGTTCACGACCCGCATGGCGAACTGACCCGGACCCACGGTTGGCGGAGGTGGTGTGGGCGCAATCATTGCCTGGCGAGCCGGCACATGACCGGGGCGTGAGAACCCATTGAGGATGAAGTCGTAGTTCTGATCCGCCTCGAAGGTGAACGTGGTGTCGACGTGCACCTGCTGGGCGATCGCGGGATCCGTGCTCGAGTTGAACACTCTGATGTGACGCAGGCCCGCGGCCACGGCCTGGTACGGCGGCGAGGTCTGAGCCGCGGTGCCGATGGGGCTCCCGCCGGTCCGGAAGGTCGCCCCGAACGTAGCCGGCGCGTCTCCGACAATATCGACGATCCGGATATCCAGCGCGCCCGTGTCGGACACGAGGTTCACATAGCGCAGACCCGCAAGCGGCCCTTGGTGGGTCGGAACTCCATTCGTGTCGTGACACGCCAGGAGAGCTCCCGCCACCGCGCCCCACGACAGGCAACGCACCGCACGCTGTAACATCATGGAAGGCTCGCTTGTGTAAGGTTCACTGGCCCTCTCCCCCGCCGTTTCCAGGCTTGTCGTCGCCCCCACTTCCAAATCCTGCGAGACCCGTCCCGGCCATGAGGCCCACCATCGATCCCACCAGGCCGGCCACGGCGAACGCGGTCCGCCCCCGCGACAGCTTCCGCTCGCGGACCCGCTTGACGTATTGCTGGGGGATGCTCACCGTCTCGCCCGTCCATTTGGTCCGCGTCCCCCCGATCGCCACGACTTCGGAGATCCGCATCACGTACTGCCCCGCGGTGTCGCTCACCAGCCTCCCTTCCACCCGAGTGACGTCGGGCCCCACGCTCGTGACCAGGGCCGTCCGCCCTTGGTCGCTGAGATCGAGCGCCAGGCGGACCCCCTGCTGCGGCTCAGGGGTCATCACGGGCGCGTAGACGTAGCAGGCTCCCACCAGGGGAGCGGCCGCGACCAGCACCACCCCCCAGCGCCGCCGATTCACGCCGCGCATCGCGTCACCTCCTGCTCTCACAGCCCATACGTCCCGCGGGCCGCCCCGGGCAGTGTGCCTTGGGCTGTGTCGGGCATGCTGTAGAAGGGCTCTACTCGAGCATCCATCTCCTGCCAAGGCACCGGCCAGTTCAGCGCCGTCCCCGCCGGAACGTCGCCCCAACCCCGGCCGTCGAAGTACCAGGAGCCGTAGCCGATGAACGCCGTCTCCATGCGCTTCTCCCACTTGAGCGCTTCCAAGATGTTACCGCACGCGGTGGAGGTGAAATTGGGCGGCTGCGGCACGCGCGGCACGCACGCCGCGCCCCCCGGCACGGGCGTAGTCAGGTCGGCGATGCCGGTGACGGGAGGCAGGTTACCCTTGGACACTCGCGACGCGTCGATCAGCGGGCCCGCGAGATCCACGTGTCCCGTGCGGATTTGTCCTTCCGCTGCAAGGAGACGCATCTCCGCCCGGGTCATCACCGGGTACGTGCCGACCCGCGCGGCGTTGAAGAACGCCTGGAAGCGATAGAAGTCGTACCAGGAGGCGCCGAGCGGGTTGCCGGGGACGTCCTGCGCCCCTGGCCGGTTGCGGAAGTACACGTTGCCCGTCGGCCCGGTCGTCGGGGAATTCGCCTGCTGCTCCGGCCGCGTGGTGCCCTGCGGGAACCGTCGGTCGGGCGTGACGACGAGGAACGACTGGCGGTTCGCCACCGGCTGCGCGAGCCAGGCATCGAAGGCGCCCGAGGTGTCCGCGAACCCCACCATGAACTGCCACATCTGGTGCCAGCTCGAGAACAGGTAGTGCTGGGCGACCCACGCCACATCCCACCCCGCCTGATCCATGGTGAGGATCAGATCGCCGGTGATGCCGTTGGTCGCGTCGTCGATGACCGCGTTCCAATCCACTGCGGCGCGCTCGGTGGGCGTGCGCGCGACACCGGCCCGGATCCTGGCCCGGTACGACCGGATGATCCGGATGAACCCGGCCGCGTCGGGCGCGTTCCCCCTGATCCACGGGGAGTTCGGCAGCGCGCCGAAAATGGTGGTGTTCGCGTTCACGGTGGCCTCGGCCGAGTCGAGCCAGCCGAGCGCCGCGTCGCGAACGGCGAGATAGCCCCGGAGTGGAGGAATGACCTCGGGATCGTCGGTCGGGCCGACGATCGCCGCGGAGTCATAGACCATCGCCAGATGGCCCAGCGCCAAGCCGAGACCGAACTGGGCGAACGCCTTGCCCCGGGCGTCGCGCGCCGCATCACCGAAGCTGAACCCAGGGGTCGCGATCCGCCGCAAGACGTCTGCCGCCGAGCGGGACGTGGTCGACAGGCGCTGGAAGTCCCGGAGGTTGCCCGCGCTCGCGGTGTTCCCCCGGCCGTTGGGGACGTGCGGGCTCCCGCGCGGGATGGCCCCGCGCACGCCCATGTCGAAGTTGCCAAGGCCGGAGTAGCTCTCCATCCCGCTCACGAGCAGCTGCGGATTGACGGCTTCGTTGGAGCCGCCGATCGTGGCGTTGTGGAAGTTCTGGTACAGCTGCGACACCACCGCTTCCACGTCGGCCGGCGTCTTCAGCAGGCGGTCACGATCCGGGTTGTTGAGGTTCGTGGCGGTCAGATCGCAGGCCGCGACGCCGATGAGCACGACGAGCGCACGAAGCACGGTTCGCATCGGTCTTGTCTCCTCGCCCTAGAAGCGCGTGGTGAAAGCAATCGAAAACGTCCGCAGGTTCGGGAACGTGAAGGCGTCGACCGCGTTGATCGCGGCGGAGCCCGCGTTCTGCGTGGCCGCGCCGGTCCCACCGGTCCCGCCCAACCCGTTGACGTCGCCGATCCCGACCTCGGGATCGAACCCTTTGTATTTCGTGATCGTGAACAGGTTGCGACCCAGCACCGTCACGTCCCAATCGCCCGTGCCGCCGATGGGCCCAACGTGATACGACACCGAGGCCTCGCGCAGCTTGGCGTAGCTCGCGTCCTCGACGGAGATGTTGTTCGGCGCGAGCTGGTCGTACATGCCGCCGACCCCGGCGCCGTCTGGCGGCCCCGCCCGCCAGTTGTAGCCCAGGGGCTTCGCGGTCTCGACGCTCTTGCCGCGCTGATCCTGATCCCGGCTATTGAAGTCGAGGAACGACCACTGCCGGCCCTGATTCCACACGTCCCCACCGATCGAGGCGTCGAGCAAGGCGTAGATCGAGAGCCGCTTCCACCGGAAGTCCTGCGCGATCGAGTAGCGGAAGTCGGGCAGCGCGTGACCGACCGGCTGCTGCACGGCGGCACCACTCGCGTCGCGGCCGACGATCAGCATCCCCCAATCGAGGCCGACGCCCCAAGGCGCCTGGGCGCCCGGTAACGAGGTCTGCCACAGGTTCTTGGTGATGCCGTCTTGCCACCTGTTGCCGGCGCCGACCCAGACGAGGAAGCCATCGTCGTTCTTCTGAAACGCGCCCGTCGGGCCACAGCTGCTCTGGAACGCGCCGGGCAGCTGGCCGCAGCTCGTGAGGAAGGTGCGACCGTAGAACGTGCCAAACTGCTCGCCGGTGGGGCACCCGACCTTGGCGCGGAAGATCGCGCCGGTCGCCTGCTGCGGCGTCCCGAATGTGAACTCCTGGACGCTCAGGGCCGAGATACAGGTGCGGGTCCGCTCGTACGTGCCCCGGATCGACCAGGAGACGTCGCGCGTTTGGACGATCGGAACATTCAGCGCCAGCTCCCAAGTCCGGTTATCGAGCGCGCCGGCGTTGCGCCACTGCCGCTCGAACCCTGCGCCAGCAGGGAGCGGCACCGCGAGAATTTGGTCCGCCGTCCTCGAGAAGGCGTAGTTCACCGTCAGGCCGATACGGTGGAACAACTGGAGATCGGCGCCCGCTTCGGTCTCGGTGGTGGTTTCGGGCCGCAAGTTGCGGTTGCCCAGCGTCGTGGGTGTCAGCAGGCCGCCCGCCCCGAGCGTGTACGTCTCATACTGAGCGACAAAACTGGGTCGGCCGCCGGCGGTGCCGCGCGACACCCGCAGCTTGAACTCATCGATCTGGTCCTTCAACGGCCACAGCGGCTCCTGCGCCACGCGCCAGGCCAGCGACCCGCGGTAGTAGGTTGCCCAGCGGTTGTCGGACCCGAAGAGCGAGCTGCCGTCGCGGCGCACCAGCCCGTCCGCGATGTAGCGCTCCTTGTATTCGAGCCCGACGCCGCCGCCGGCGCCCATCAGGCGCTGCGATGTCCTACTGGACAAGTAACACCCGACGGCGAAGCCGCCGCAATTGATGGCGTTGAACGCGTTGTCCACGCCTCCCGCCGCGAGCGTGTTGCCCGCAATCCGTCGGTAGCGAGTATCCTCCCGCTGGAACAGCCAGTTCAGGTTGGTCCGGGTCAGGAGGCCCGCGCCGAAGTTCCGGCGCGCCACGACGTTGACGCTAGCGTTGTACGAATCGAACCCCGAGGAGCCGGCGAAGATCGCTCCCGGTGAGCTGGTGGTCCCCTGCGAGAACGAGGCGGTTGTCGCGCGGTAGCCCTTGTCGCGGAACTGCGAGAAGGTGCCCGAACTGCCGTCGTAGCTGAAGTTCCCCTCCACGTCCAGCCAGTCGAGCGGCGTGTACTTCACCCTCAGGCCGCCAAGGAACCGGTCCGTCACGTCCTCGCGCGACGTGAACGCCAGCGACTGCAACGGGTTCTCATTCTGCTCGCCACACGAGATCAGGTTCGGCCGCACGTAGGGGCGGCTTTGGGC
>DATHGL010000180.1:0-2907 GCA_035317625.1 Gemmatimonadales bacterium
GCACCGCCAGCGCCACGGCGAACGCCGCCACGCGGCGGCGCGGCGCCCCCCCCGCGAGCCCTCCCCAAAACACATAGAGCCCGCCCAACAGGACGAGCCCGATGATCACGCTGGGATGGAGGTCCCATTGCTGCCAGGGCGACTGCACCGTCACCCCGCGCCCGCCGCCCCCCGGAGCGTCAGCGCCCCGAAGAAGAGGAGCAGCAGCGCCACCATCACGCCCACGGCGAGCACCAGCGGCGCGCCGAACAGGAAGGTGAAGAACGTGTTGTCGGCCTTCAAGTGCATGTAGAACATCACCACCAACGCGAACTTCGCGGCCGACAGCACGAGCAGCACCGGCACGAGTACGGCGTGGAACGCCGGCACGTAGAACACGCCGACCTCGAGCACGGTGAGGATCACGAGGGCCGCAGCGACGCGCAGATAGACGTCGACGGTGGGATGCTGGTGCTCTTCGCTCATTGGATCAGGTAAACCACGGTGAAGATGATGATCCACACGACGTCCACGAAATGCCAGTACAGGCCCGTGATCTCCACCGTCATGGCGTTGGCGGGCCCGAGCTTCCCTTGCAGGGCGCGTACCCACAGGGTGAGCAGCCACAGCACCCCCACCGCGACGTGCGCGCCGTGCGTCCCGGTCAGCACGAAGAACGTGCAGCCGAACAGGTTGGTCCCGATCGTCAGGCCCTGGTGGACGAACTCGGTGAACTCGATCACTTGGCCGCCCAGGAACACCAGTCCGAGCAACGCCGTCGAGAACAGCCAGATCTTTCCCCACTTCATGTCGCCGCGCTGCACCGCCGCGAGCGCCAGCACCATCATGAGGCTCGACATCAGGAGGTCGAACGTGCTGACCGACGTAAACGGGATATTCAGGATTTCGTGCGGATACGGCCCGACGACGCTTCTCCCCTTGTAGACCAGATACGTCGAAATGAGCGACGTGAACAGCAGGCACTCCGAGCCGATGAAGGCCCAGAACGCCATTTTTCTGTTGTCGAGCCCCAGGCTGGTATGGTGCGTGGTCGCGCCAGCGTGCGTCATCGCTCAGACCTCAAAGGGCTCGAACGCCCAGCGATAAATGCCGAACAGCAAGACGGCGGCGCCCAGGAACGCGACCCACAGGGTGTGGGTGAGGGGCGCGAGCGCCATGACCGGCAGGCCGAGCGCCGCGACCACAGGCCACCAGGAGCCGCCAGGCACGTGGATCGGCGCCGGCGGCACGGCGGGCGGATCCGTCATCGGCCCGTGGTGCTCTGTGCGCCAGCGCGGCAACCGGTTCGCGACGGTGGGGATCACCGAGAAATTGTAGACCGGCGGTGGCGACGGGATGCTCCACTCGAGGGTCGCCCCGCCCCACGGATCGTTCGGGGCGCGTTGGCCACGGCGGCGCGTGCGCACGAAGTTATACACGAGCACGAGGATCGAGACGGCGATGAGGAACGCGCCGACGGTGGACACGAGGTTCAACGTGCTCACCCCCAGGTCCGGCCCGTACGTGTAGATGCGGCGCGGCATTCCCAGCAACCCGATGAAGTGCATCGGGAAGAACGCCAGGTTCATCCCCACGAATTGCAGCCAGAAGTGCCACTTCCCGAGCCGCTCGGAGAGGAGCCGCCCCGTCATCTTGGGCCACCAGTAGTAGATCCCGGCGAACAGGCCGAAGATCGTGCCGCCGAACAGCACGTAGTGGATGTGCGCCACGACGTAATAGGTGTCGGTCTGCTGCAGGTCGGCGGGGGGGGAGGCATGGGTGACGCCCGACAGCCCGCCGATGACGAACATCGCGATGAAGCCGACGGCGAAGTGCAGCGCGGTGGTGCCGCGGATGGCGCCGCCCCACAGCGTGGCGATCCAGTTGAAGATCTTCACGCCGGTGGGCACCGCGATGAGCATGGTCGTGGCGGCGAACACCGAGTCGGCGATGGGCCCGAGGCCGACCGAGAACATGTGATGGCTCCACACCCCCCACCCCATGAAGCCGATCAGGATCCCCGAGTAGACGACGACCGGGTAGCCGAACAGCGGCTTGCGGGAGAACGTGGGCAGCACGTCCGAGACGATCCCCATCGCCGGCAGGATGAGGATGTACACCTCCGGGTGGCCGAACAGCCAGAACAGGTGCTGCCACAGGAGCGGGGTCGCGCCCGCCTCGTGCACGTAGAAGTGCGTGCCGAAGAAGCGGTCGAACATCAGGAACACGAGCCCCACGGTGATCACCGGAAATGCGGTGATCACCAGGAACTGCGTGACGAGCGTCATCCACGTGAACACGGGGAGCCGCATCATCTTCATTCCCGGCGCCCGCAGGTTCAGGATGGTGACGATGAAGTTGAAGCCGGCCGCGAGCGACGAAATGCCGAGCACCTGCAGGCCGAGGAGCCAGAAGTCGATGTTCGGGCCCGGGGAGAACTGGCGCTCCGTCAAGTTGGCGTAGCCGAACCAGCCGCCGTCCGGGGCGACGTTCAGCATGCCGGCGTGGAACAGTGGTCCCGTCACCCAGCTGGCGTTCAGCAGCAGACCGCCAGACAGGAAGACCCAATAGCTGAACGCGTTGAGCCGCGGGAACGCCACGTCGCGCGCGCCGATCTGCAACGGCACGATATAATTGAAGAAGCTCGCCGATAAGGGCATCAGGGCGAGGAACACCATCGTGGTGCCGTGCATCGTGAACAGCTGGTTGTACGTCTCGGCCGATACCACGTGCCCGTTCGGCTGGGCCAGCTGCGCGCGAATGAGCAGCGCCTCGACGCCCCCGATCAGGAAGAAAATGAACGCAGTCCAGAAGTACAGCAGACCGATGCGCTTGTGATCGGTGGTGGTGAGCCAGCTCTTGAGACCCCGCGCTTCGCTCATTTCAGGCTCTCGAGATAGGCGACCAGTGCCGCGATGTCGGCGTCGG
>DATHGL010000181.1:0-12613 GCA_035317625.1 Gemmatimonadales bacterium
CGCCGTGGAAGTCGACCATGAGCCGGTGTCGCGCCGCTCCCTCGAGCGCCGCCCGATACAGGTCCATCACTTCCTTGGCCTCGTGATCGAAGAAATCGAGCTTCACGCCCACGGCGCCGACGTCCTGCACGTGCCGGAAGAACGCCTCGCGGGCGTCCGAATCCCGAATCTCCTTGCTGTGCTGCCACAGCCAGATCCCGACGTGGCGTTGCCGCGAGTAGTCGATGAGCTCCCGCAGCTGGCTCTCATCCCATTGCCGCCAGAACCCCTCGACCAGGTTGTACTCGAATCCCAGCTCCCCGGCCAACCGCGAGAACTCTTTCATGGTCTCGAGCGTGTTTGCACCACCACCATCCAGGTATTTCCAGACGGCGCGCCCGGGCTTGACCCACTCGGTGTCGAACCCTTTCGGGAACAGGTGCGGGTCGGGCGCCGGGGAGAGGTCGTGGACGATGTCGCAGTTCACGAGCGTATTCAGATCGCGACCGATCATCACGACACGCCACGGCGTGGTGATCGTTCCGACGATCGCCGCCGGCTGCGCCAGGCGTGCGGCCTCGACGTCCCCGTAGCGCAGCGTGAACGGATGGCTCGCGGGGTGAGCGTGACCGAGCCGCACCTGGAATCCACGCTGGCCGTCCGCCCGCAGTGCCATACCGCTGTAGTTGATCACGGCGGCTTCGCTGATCGAGGCGTATCCAGCTGCACCCGCCAGCTTGAACGTCACCGGTGGGGCGGCCCATTCCCCGGCTCCGGCGTCGGCGATGCCCTTCTTGACATGCGTGCCTTCGTAATGTCCCTGGAGGTCGTGATACCATACGGTGGTCTGCGCGGGCACCACGAAGGTCGTGCCCTCATCCGGTACCCTGCTGCCCTCCCCGGGAACGATCCAGCGAAACCCGATGCCATCGTCGAAGACGCGCACGTCGAGCGTATAGTCGGTACCGCTGGCCGTGTGCCGCAGGGTGATTCTCGCGCCCTTGAACCGGTTGACCGCTCGCGCGTGCACCCCGCGCCACGCATAGCTCTCGTTCTCTTTGTACGAGTCGACCTTGCTCACCGTCGCCCCCTGCGCGAGGTCGACGCCGTCGACGACGAGGCTCAGGAGCGAAGGCTCGATCACGGGACCGTTCCGGAAGGTGACCTGACAGCTCAACCGTGGACCGACGTCGTGGGACAGCGTGAACTCGATCGCACCGTTCGGGCTGGAGATGACGGGCGTGTCGTCCGGGTTACCGGTCCGCCACGCGTTCCAGACGTCCGCGGCCAGCGCCGGCGCGACGGGAGCCGCAAGCGCCGCGGAGAGGAAGGCGCGTCGTGAGCAGGGCTGGCTCATTGCAGCTCGACCACGACGATGGACTTGGGTGGCAGCTCGACCGTGACCTTCTCGCCCGAGACACGTGCGCCGCCGAACGGCGCCGGCTGAACCGCGGTGGGCTGGTCGAACGTGTTGCGCGCGTTCATCGCGGCCGCCGTCAGCACTCGCCCGGACGCGCGTGACAGGTGCGCACCGGGCACTTCCCCGTTGACCGTCCAGGAACGGTTCGGGTCGAGATTCGTCAGCGTCATGTGGATTCTGCCTTCCCGGTCTCGTGACGCGGAGCCGCTCACCGCAGGAATGGACTGACCTTCGTACTCGTAGCGCGGCTGGGTGCCCTCGAGCGTCATCGGGAGTAGGACGGCGTCGTGGTGCACCGTGTACAGCTCGAAGACGTGATACGTGGGCGTCAGGATCATCCGGTCGCCCTGCGTCAGGATCATCGCCTGCAGGACGTTGATCGTCTGGGCGATGTTGGCCATGCGGACCCGGTCGGCGTGACGGTTGAAGATATCGAGCGACACCGCGGCGACGAGCGCGTCCCGCAGGGTGTTCTGCTGGTACAGAAAACCGGGATTCGTTCCCGGCTCCACGTCGTGCCACAGGCCCCATTCCCCGACAACGAGCGCCACGCGCTTGCGGGGGTCGTATTGATCCATCACGGCTGCATGGCGGGTGATCAGGTCCTCCACGTGCAGCGCTTTCTGCAGGGCGGTGAACCACTCGCGTTCGGTGAAGTCGGTGGCCGAGCCTTTGTGGGCCCAGGAGCCGACGACCGTGTAATAATGCAGGTCGAGGCCATCGATCATGCGCCCCGCGTCGCGCATCACGACTTCGGTCCAGCGGTAGTCGTCGGAGTTGGGACCGGTGGCGATGCGGAACGGGCGGGCCGGGCCGTAGGGCGGCAGGAAGGTGGCGAACCGCTTGTAGACGTCGGCGTAGTACTCGGGCGTCATGTTGCCGCCGCAGCCCCAGCTCTCGTTGCCCACGCCCCAGAGGCGCACGCTCCAGGGTGGGTGGCGGCCGTTCCTCTCCCGCAGCTCGGTCATCGGGCTCCTGCCATCGAAGCTCACGTACTCCCACCACTCGGCCATTTCGCGGGGGGTGCCGCTGCCGACGTTACCCACGATGAATGGCGCGGCGCCGAGTCGGTCGACCAGCTCCAAGTACTCGTGCGTCCCGAAGCTGTTGTCCTCGGTGACGTTGCCCCACATGGTGTTGACGATGGTGGGGCGCCGCTCGGGCGCTCCGATCCCGTCCTGCCAGTGGTAGCGATCGGCGAAGCAGCCGCCCGGCCAGCGCAGATTGGGGACTTGGATCTTGCGCAGCGCCGCGATCACGTCGTCACGCAGGTGCCACCGCCCGCTCCCGCTCTTGGTCCAGAAACCGTCGTAGATGTCGCGCCCCAGGTGCTCGGCGAACTGGCCGTAGATGTGGCGACTGATCGTGTCGCGTCCCAGGTCGGCGTGGATCACGAGCCGGGCGCCCTGCCCGAACGCCGCGACGGGCAGGCCGAGGACCAGAGCCAGCGCGGGCGCGCGCATGTGTTCAGTACCCGGGGTTCTGCACGAGTTTCGGATCGAGGTCCATCTCGTATTGCGGGATGGGCATGAGCACGTGGAACGGCTGGATGCCGATGCTCGCCACCGGATCGACGCTGAGCGTGTCGTAGAACTCGCCCCAGCGCTTCAAATCGAACACGCGCTTCGACTCGAACGCCAGCTCGAAGCTGCGCTCGCTCCGAATCGCCGTGCGCAGGGAGTCCTGGCTCAGTCCCGCGAGGGCCGGCAGGTTGGCTCGGGCGCGGACCTGGTTGATCGCAGCCAGGGCGGACGCATCGGGCCCGACGGCCTCGTTTTCGGCCTCGGCGTACATCAACAGGACTTCGGCATACCGATAGATCGGCCAGTTCAGATCGGTGCGGGAGTTGTTTTGGTTGATCATGCCCGGGCCGCCGGCGTCGAAGAACTTCCCGTAATAGGGTTCGAAGCCCAAGCCGCGGGAGTTGAAATCACCGAAGGGATTTGACTTCCCGTCCGTCGCCGTCGTGTCGTAGTAGTACGTGACCGTTCCCGCCGTCACGCGGGTCAGGAACGTGACGGGCTTGCGCGCATCCGTCGAGTCGAAGCTGTTCATGAAGGCCCGGGTCGAGAACCAGTAGTTGGTGCACGACTCCGTCCCAACCCCCGATGGTCGCGACTGGCACGTGAACAGGTTGCGTTTGACGCCCTGGAACTGGATCGAGTAGATGTGCTCGGGTCCGTTCTTGTTCTTGATGAGCCAGAGATCGGCGAAGTTGGGCACGAGGCTATACCCCCCGCTGTCGATGACGGCCTTCGCGGCGCGCGCGGCATCCGTCCAATGGTTCTCGCCGACGAGCGCGCCTGACATGTTCAGATAGACGTCCGCGAGCATCGCCTCCGCAGCCCCACGGGTAGGGCGGCCGTCGTCCGGCGTGGCGGATCCTGGCCAGCGCAGCGGCAACAGCGTGGCGGCGTCCTGGAGGTCTTTGACGATGGAATCGTAGACTTCGGGCATCGGTGCGCGCGGCGTGTTGTGCGCCGAAGACTCGGCTGCCGCGAGTGACGTATCCGGCGTCATGACCAGCGGCACGCCGCCCCAGACCCGGACGGCGTTGAAGTAGTTGAACGCCCGATGGAACTTCGCGGCCCCCAGGTAGCGGTTCTTGACGTCCTGCGACACCTCGGTCATCTGTGGGATGTGCTGGATGAGAAAGTTCGCGGCACCGATCCCGCCGTAGATCTGCTGCCAGACGCGCCACAGCCATTCCGTCGACGAGGTCAGCGTGTAGCTGTCCATCTCATAGCGCGTGCCGCTCGTCTGTGTGGTGATCGTTTGGTCCGACGTCACCTCAGTGAGGATCGGCCAGCCGCGAATGAAGTACGGTTGGTTCGAGCCGCCGGAGTACCAGTTGTCGATCCCGCCGAGGGCGATCGCGAGATCCGCCTCGGTCTGGGGGAACTGATTGAGCGGAAAGAAGTCTTGCGGTTCCTCGACGAGCCAGTCACTGCAGGCCGCCAGGACGACGGTCGCCAAGACAGCCACGGGGCGTGCCAGAGGGCGGAGTCGGATGGTGCCTCCTAGAAGCTCACGTTCGTGCCGACGGTGACTGTCCTCACGCCCGGATAGCTCGAGTCGTCCCACCCGAGGTCGAGGTCGCTGGTGCCGCGTGAGCTCACTTCCGGGTCATACCAGGAGTAGCGCGTGGCGGTGAGGATGTTCTGGGCACTGAGATAGAAGCGGAGGTGCTGCATGCCAAAGTGTCCGCTCCACCGCGCGGGTAGTTCCCATTGGACCGTGACGTTTTGCAGCCGGACGAACGAGCCGTCCTCGACCCAGCGCGACGTCATGATGTTGGAGCTCGGCCCGATGCCGATGCCGGTCATCGTGTTGGTTGGATTCGTCGGGCTCCAATGGTTCAGGACGGACGTGAGCATATTGCTCGATCCGCCGGGCGTCTCCATGCCCAAGCGGTTCAGGTTCACGACCTGGAAGTCCAGCGCTCCCCGTACAGACCAGCTCACGGAGAGCCCCTTGCGCATCACCGACCCCGTGAAGCCGAAGAGGTAGCGGGGGACCGCATTGCCGAGGATCGTGCGATCGTGGTCGGGGTCGACCTGCCCATCGCCGTTCAAGTCCTTCAGCTTCTCGCCGCCCACCCGAGCGGCCAGGACGGTTCCCTGCTTGCTGGCGGTGACCTCCGCCTGGTTCTGGAAGATCCCGTCGAACACGTAGCCGTAGAAGTTGCCGAGGGGCTGCCCGACCTGCACGATCGCGCCGTCCCGGATGTTCGGCAGGGAGCTGTTGGCGCCGGCAAGGAAGAACTCCTGGTCGCCGCCCAGGTCCAGCACTTTGTTGCGATTGAGCGAGAGCGTCCCACCCAAGCGAACCTGAACGGCACCGAGCGAGGGGCGCGTGTCGAGCGCCAGCTCGAGGCCGCGGTTACGAATCCTCCCGATGTTGGTGATGTAGTCGTTGAAGCCCGAGAAGTAGGGCAGGAGCTTGTTGTACAAGAGATCGCTCGTGGTCTTGTCGTAGCCGTCCGCGGTGAGCGTGACCCGGTCGCCGAACAGGCCGAGATCCAAGCCCAGGTCGTATTGTGCCGTCGTCTCCCAGTGCAGGTTGGGATTCGCGAACCGACTGATGGTGGCGCCGTTGAAGAACGTGGTCGTGCCGATGGCATAGGGTGAACCGATGCTCCAAGCGGCGAGCGACTGGTACGACCCGATCGCCTCACTTCCCGACCGGCCGGCGCTGAAGCGGACCTTCAGCTCGCTCAGCGCGGGAGCGAGCCGATGGAGGAACGGCTCCTCACTGGCGCGCCATGCCACCGCGGCTGAGGGAAAGAGCGCCCACTTGTTGTTGACCGCGAACTTGGAGGAGCCGTCGTCGCGGAGCGTCGCGGTCACGAGATACTTTCCCGCAAAGCTGTAGTTCAGACGACCGAAGAACGACAGCAGGCGCTGCCGCGAGGCGCTCGAGCCACCGGTCACCGTCTGCGCGACGTTCAGACGATTGTAGCCGAGCTCGTCGCTCGTGAACCCCACGCCCTGGGCGTTGTTCGCGGTATTGTTCGTCTGCTGCGCCGACCACCCGCCCATCAGGGTGAGGTCGTGCTTCTTCGCCAGAGTGCGATGCAGCGTCGCCGTGTTCTCCGACAGCCAGGTGATCGCGTTGCTGTTGTTGACGTTCGCTTGTCCCTGGTTGAGGGAGGCCTGCAGCCGGCGCGACGTGTACTGCTGTCCGAGGAGGTTGTTGGAGGTGAACGACAGGTTCGAGCGCAGCGTGAGCCCCGGCACCAGATCGTACTCACCGAACAGCGTGCCGACTCCGTAGCCTCGCGTCGTTTGATCCTGCCGCAGGTCGATGATCGCCATCGGGTTGTCGTTGGCGCCGGGCAGCAGCGGGCCGCTGAAATTGCCGTTCGCGTCGTACACAGGGATCGTGGGAGCGAAGCGCAAGGTCTGCATCGTCACCGGTCCCCCCGCCGAACCATAGCCGTCGTTGACGCGAGCGTCGTTCGCGACGGTGCGGCTGTAGGTGGCCCGGGTCCCGAGGCGGAACCGCGAGCCCACGTGCTGATCGAGGTTGAAGCGCAGCGATCCGCGCGTGACCTCCGAGCCGCGCAGCACACCCTGTTGGTCGTACCAGTTGGCTGAGAACATGAGCTTCGTGTCCTCGGTCGACCCGCTGATCCGCAGCTCGTGGTTTTGGATGGGCGCGGCGCGATACACCAGGCTCTGCCAATCGGTCGTCGGGAGCGAGCTCGACGTATCGAACGAGATGCTCTTGTTGCGGCTCGGATTGCGCATGTAGAGCAGCGCGAACTGGTTCGCGTTCAGCACGTCGATGTGCTTGGTGACGTCCTGCGTCCCGATGTACGTGGAGTAGTCGAGGTGGATCGGCCCCTGACCGCTCTTGGTCGTCACCATGATGACGCCGTTGCCTCCGCGAGCGCCGTAGATCGCGGTGGCGGAAGCGTCCTTCAGGATGTCAAACGTCTCGATGTCGTTGGGATTGATCAGGCTGAGATCCGCTCCGATGACGCCGTCGATCACCACGAGCGGCGCATTGCTCGCCGACAGGGAATTGCCGCCACGCACGCGGATGCGTAGCTCCGCGTCGGGTTGCGCGTTGGTGGTCTGGATCTGCATGCCGGGAACGCGCCCCGCGAGCGCCTGTTCCGCCCGCTCAACGGGATTCGTCTCGAGGTCCGTCCCATTGACCGAGGAGGCCGAGCCGGTGAGGTCCTTCTTGCGCACCGTGCCGTAACCGATGGACACCACCGGGTTCAACTCGATGGCACTCGGGGCGAGCCGGAAATCGAGCGTGACCTGCTCGGGTCCCCGGAGCAGCACCGTCGTGTCGGCCGGCGCATAGCCCAGGAACTGGGCCCGCAGGTGGTAGGGCCCCGGCGCCAGACCCCGGAGCACGTACGCGCCCTGTGCGTCGGTCTCGACGCGGATCCGGGTCTTGACCACCTGGACGGTAGCCCCGTAGAGGAGGACCTCGGTCTCCCGCGCTCGCACGACACCGGTGATCGTGCCCGTCGTGTCCTGGGCGAGGGCCGCCCGCGGCGTCGCGATCAGCGCCGCAACGCCAGCGAGGAGCACTCGTGTCGCGCTCATGCGTGAGGCTCCAGCGAAAGATTCGGATCGGGTGGCAGCTGCGGAGCGCCCTCGGGGCGAGGGCGTGGCATGGCGGTCGCACGGCAGCCGAGCGGTCTGGCGCTGCTTACAAGCAACATGTGCTGCGTGCACTCAACAGCGCTGGATGAGACTCCCTGACGTCCACGCAGGAAATTCCCCACCGGCAGCTCCTGACGGCTCCCGAAACGTGCCTGTCTATCTTGTTCGTTTATCGAACTAAATCGCCCCGATCCAACCCCGGCGGCGGCGAAAAATCGTTCTGGTATGTCGAGCCGCTGCGTCGCGGGACCCGGCGGCACCCGCGATGCATTCGCAAGTCGCGCGCCAAGTGAGGAGCCGTGCTTCCGTGAGAAAAATCGACACCCGAGATTTCCGTCGCGCCACGCGCTCCACCTCCCGGCAGGTCAACCGGCAGATCCTCTTGAACCTCGTGCGCGAGCATCAGCCGATCTCGCGGGCGGACCTCGCCCGTCGCATGACGGTGGGACGGGGCGTGGTGACCACCCTGGTCAAGGAGCTCCTGGAGGAAGGCGCCGTGTACGAAGGCGCGCTGGGCGACCTCCCGCGCGGCCGCCGGCCGATGATGCTGCACGTCGCGACGCGCGATCGGCTCGTGGTGGCGATCGATGTCCGCTTCAGCCGCACCGACGTACTGCTCTCCGATTTCGGCGGCAAGCAGATCGCCCTCGAGCGCTTCGGCACGCGCTTCGGCCCCGACGAGCTGCTCGATGAGCTGGCGATCCGCGTGCGCCGCCTGCTCCGCACCCACGCTGCGGAAGGACGCTGTGAGGGGATCGGGATGGTGATCCCGGGAATGGTGGACCGGGCCAGCGGGCGCGTGCTCAACGCGCCCCAGCTCGGCTGGCGCGACGTGCAAGTCCGTGCCGGCCTCGCGGAACGCACGGGGCTACCGGTGCATGTCGAGAATGCGCCCGCAGCCTGCGCGCTCGCGCACATCTGGCTGGGCCCGGGCGAGGGGGAGGGGGAGGGGAGGGGGAACGGAGGGAGCGGCGTCCGCGATTTCGTCTATGTGTCGGTGTCGGACGGCGTGGGTACGGGCGTGGTGGTCAACGGCGAAGTGGTCCGGGGACACGGTCACACCGCGGGCGAGTTCGGACACATCCCCATCAGCTCCGACGGCCCGCACTGCCTGTGCGGAGCGCAAGGCTGTCTCGAGGCCCACACGTCGAACCTGGCCACCGTCGCCCGCTACCTCGGCCACGAGCTGTCACCCGCGATCGCCCGCGAGCTGCTGCAACGGAGCGGTGTAACGGTGGACGACGTCATCCGCCATGCCGGCGGCGGCGATGAGCGGGCCCGGGCGGCACTAGCGGAGACCGGCCGCTATCTCGGCATCGGCCTCTCGATGATCGTCCAGGCGCTCAATCCCGCACAGATCTTCGTCGGCGGCGAGATCACCGGCGCCTGGGACGTGCTCGAGCCGGCCCTCCGGGCCGAAATCGCGAGACGCGCGCTCACCCGCCGGGCCGCGGAGACACCGCTCGTCCCTGAACCGGCAGGAAGCCTGCCCCGGCTACGCGGGGCGATCGCGCTCGTAGCCGCGCCGGTCTACGCCGCTCCGCAAGTGGGGTAGATCGGGTCACCCTTTAGGGTCGTGCTGCCCCCGGCCCATCCTTCAGGATGGGGAACGGGTTGTGAGCGGACGTTGGGAGCGTCACGGGGCTCACGTCGGGGAGCGGCGTCGTGGCATCCGGAGCCAGCACCACGGACGCACCCTCGCCAAGCTCGATCACGAATTCACCGGCCGTCCCCTTCGTCACGCGCGGAGCGGGACCCGTGCGGGCCCGCACGACGGCGGAATCCCAATCGGCAACCGCGAGTCGGCACGGCTGGCCCGCGAGGCTCTCGATTCGCACCCAGGCGGTGCGTCCGTCGTGACGCACCCCACTCACGAGAAACGCGCCGTCGGCCCGTAACCGGTCGAACGCTGCGTCGGTCCAGGCGGCGGGAACCGCCGGGAAGACCCGCAACGCGCCACCCCAGTCCTGCAGGAACAGGTCCTGGATGGATGTCGCCGCGGAGAGCGGCGTCTCGATCACGGGGCCGGCCTCCGCGTAGAACGTATTCGGCTCCATGTAGCGCGGCGCGTCGAGATACAAGTTGAGGCGAGTCAGCGCGGTATCGCCTTGGCCGAGCAGCGCGTGCATCGAGGCCCCACCGGTGAACGAGTAGCCGCGGAACAGCCCCGGCTCGCGCTCCCAGGTCCCGAGAGAGGTCTCGATCAGCGCACGCTGTTCGGGGCGGTCGGGAGTGATGAGGTGCAGCGGATAGACCGCCAGGAGATGCGAGTAGTGACGGTGCGACTCCTTCCACGGCCGGCCACGGCCCACCATCAGCCCGGCCGAGTCCGTGGGAAAGGGCGTGAGGTTCGCGAGCACGTCGCGCCAGCGCTCGCGCAGCGGATCTTCGAGCCGCAAGTGCTCGGCGCTCGCGATCAGGGTCTCGAGGCCCCAGCGAAGTAGAGCGAGATCGTAGTTCGCATCGGGGACCGTGGCGAGCTCGGGGGAATGGGTCGACGGAAGATGCCAGTGTCCGTCAACGCCGCGCTCGACGTAGGCCAGATAGTTCCCCACGGCACGCTTGAGCAAGGGGTAGACCCGCTCGCGCAGGATGCGGTCGTCCATCTGGTAGCGGTAGTCGAGCCAGTAGTAGTACAGGGTCCACGGCAGGTCGCCCATCTCGTGCGCGGCGTCGCCTTGCGCGGTCGCCAGATCGACGGGCCGCACCAGGTCGGGACCGGAGCTGCGACCGATCGCCGCGGCGTCCGCGCGTAGCCGCTCGGGCACGTTGTCGATCAGCGCCTGTCGATGGCGGTCCAGGTTTCGGAACAGCGACTCGGCGAGATCCAGCCGGTTCGCCCGGAACAGCGGGGAGTAGGTGAGCTGGATGTTCAGGTTCCACCAGATCCCCGGCCACGGTGTGGCGTTGAACCAGGGGCCGTTCAAATCCAGAATCGGCCCGTCCGCGCGCATGGCGGAGCCCAGCTTGTAGATCTGGATCCAGTAGTACGCCTCGAGGCGAGCGTCCGGAAACGAGAGAAAGCTCGCGGGATAGTAGGTGTGCCACCACCTCCGGTGCGCCGCTTCGAGACGGGCGGGTCCCTGACGTGCGGCGTCCGATGTGGAGGCTCGCGCTTCAGCGAGCGCGTCGCGGTCGGTGCTGCCCTGGCCGATGCTGACAAAGAAGGTCCTTAGCCCCTCTCCACCCTTGGACACAATAGACTCGGCGTGCGCCCCGCCCCCGATGAACGACTGCACGCTCGTGATCTCCGCCTGCGAGCGTGTGACGACCGGCGGCGGATGCAAATCCTCGGGCGCGAAGGGGTCCTTGCGATACACTTTGCGCGGCGGTCGCGCCTCGGCGGGCGACCAGTCGAGCGCGACCCCGCGCTCGCCGCCCGTGCCCTCGAGCACGATCACGATTACGGACGGTCGCGCGGCCGTGAACGTGCGCCAGCGCACTTCTCCGCGATCGGTGGTCACCGTGCCGCTCGCCTCGGCGTCCCAGAGCGTCAGTTGGGCGCTGCCGCCCTGCGCCGTTCCGACGGTTTTCAGGACGACGCGGCCGATGGGGTAGCGCGACTGGTCGTGGACGAAGTCGGTGCGGTTGATGGTCCAGCCGAGCGCGTTGTCCCGCACGTCGATCGTGGCGCCGAGGCGGCCGTTCCCGATGAAGGCACTCTCGCCCCATCCGTTCGGCAGGCGGCCCCACACCAGGTCGTGGCGCGCGAGAAAGGCAGGCCAATCGACGCGCGTCGCCGGCCGCGACTGCGCGAGCGCGGCGGGGCACGCCAGGGTGAGCGAGAGCACCGTGGCCCAGCGTCGCGCGATCATCGGGCGGTCATCGGGCTCTTTGGGGCGCCTTCACTGCAGCGGATCGAACGTTCCGTCCGACCAGCCCACGGTCTGCGCCAAGTTGCTGTTCCGCTCCCGCTGGGCCGGGGGGATGGCAAAGAAGTAGTAATTCGGCCGCCAGTTGATGGGGAACTGGGTGTCGAGACTGTCGACGCGCTGCGCAAAATACTGCTGATAGGTCGAATCGAGATTCACCGTATCGCGCATCTGGTTCCACTGTGCCGGGGGCACGAGCAGCGTCGTCGTGACCTTATGGCGGCGGGTCCCGTTCAAGCGCGATTCGAACAGCATATTCCGTCTCAGATCCCAGAAGCGCTTGGCTTCGTACGCGAATTCGATGCGTCTCTCCAGCATGATCGCATCCTGCATTTGGGCTTGGCTCATGCCGGCGTCCAGCCCGTACAGGCCGGTGCCCGGATCGATTCCCGCGCGGGTTCGCAGGGCGATGATCTGGTCGTACGCCTCCTGGGTGCGCCCGATCGCACTCGCAGCCTCGGCGAGATTCATCAAGACCTCGGCGAAGCGGATTTCAAGCCATTGCGTCTGTCCGTTGAACGCCCCGAGGGCGTTCGCAATCGGATCCACGGCTTTCCGTGTGTAGAAGCCCGTCGGCGTGGGATTGTTTGTTTCTCCGCCGACGTAGGTCCACTGCCGGCGGCCGCCTTTGGCGGACAGTTCCCACACGGCGCCATTGTAGGCAATCGTGGCTTGGAAACGGGGATCGCGGTTCTTCCAGAAGTACACGGAATCGTACGCGGCGTTGTTCGCGATCGGCTGTCCATCGTGCATGGGAAATGCGTTGACCATCTCCAAAGTCGGCCGATTGGCTCCGGTAGCCCCCTGGGACTCATCCAAGGGGCGCGTGGCGGCTGCCCAACGATGGACGCTGCCGATCTCCTGGCCGTTCTGGTCGACGCGCAACCCGGGATACCTATACCGGCGCACGAAGATGGCCTCGGGATTCATATCCACAAACCACAGCTTCTCGAAGTCCGGATACAACCCGAACCCCTTGCTCGTGAGATAGTCCTTCGCCGCGAGATTGGCGTCGTAGGCGTTCTGCCAGCGGGCGAGATCGCCGGTGCGGTTGAACTGGGGGCTCGCGTAGTACAGCGACACGCGTCCCTTCAAGGCCATGGCCGTTCCCTTATGCACGTGACCGTCATTGCCCGCCCCGACACTGATGGCCGGCAAGAGCGCGATGGCCTGATCGAGATCCGACAGTATCTGCGCCACGCACTGCGAGGTAG
>DATHGL010000182.1:0-5433 GCA_035317625.1 Gemmatimonadales bacterium
ATCGAGCCCCGCCGCTCTCAGCGCGGCTTCGTAGCGGTCGATCCGGGCGGCCAGCGCGGCGCACCGCTCAGACCACTGCGCGCGCACGAGCTCGTACCCGGCGAGGAGGCGGCGCCGCAGCCCGAGTTCCGCCGCGAGGGACGGAGGCGTCGCCGGTGTCTCGTCCTGGGCGCTGACAATGCGCTGCGCCCGCTCCACCAGGGCGAGCGCCTCCGCCTGCTCCGCCTGCAGGATCACGGCGGCGAGCGCCTGCTCGATCCGCGCCGTGAGGTCGCGCACCGGCGTCGCGGGCGGCTCCTCCCCGGGGGCGAGCGCCACCGACTCCACCGTGAACGGCTCGCCGAAATGCAGCAGGGCCGCGCTTCGAAAGGTGCGCTTCGCCCGGTAGTACAGGCCGGCGGGCACGATCGTGATCGACGCAGATTGCGTCAGCGCCGCCGCGGCGCCGAACGCGATCCGGGCGGCTCCCGTCTTCAGGGGCCGGAGCTTGGGATCGCTGTGCGACGCGCCCTCGGGGAAGATCGCAATCGCGCCGCCGCGGGCGAGCACGGCGCGGGCGGTGTCGAACGTCTCGCGGTTCTGCGTGGGGTCGGAGCCGGCGTCCTGGCGCCGGTGGACGGGGATCGCTTCGAGGGCGCGGCAAAAGAATCCGATTACCGGCGTCCGGAACAGCGGCGCCTTGGCGAGAAACGACACGCGGCGCGGGGCCAGGCACAACAGAAACGCAGGATCGATCAGGCCGCTCGGATGGTTGAGCACGAAGATCACCGGTCCGCGCGCCGGCACGCCCGCGACACCGGACACCTCGATGCGACGGAAGAAGACGCGGAGGATCAGACTGAAGAGCGCCCGGAACAACGCCCTCACGGCGCCGGCTCGGTGCCCGACGCGTGGCCGCCGCGCCAGGCCGCATAGGTCCACACGAGGCCCCCGATCAGCACGGCCACCGGGATGATCAACATCGCTTCGCCCAACGACCGTGCATCGGACACGGCACCGACGAGCGACGGGGACGGCACATCACCCAGCAGGTGGATGGTGAAGATGCTCAGGGCGACCGCCGTGGCCCGCATGTGGGGGGAGACCGCGTTGACGATGGCGGAATTGATTGGACCGGTGGAGGCGAACAGACACAGCTCCGCGGCGACGATCGCCGCCCAGTAGACGGCCGGCCGCGCCGCGGCGAGCGCGACGAGCGTGAGCGGCGCTGCGATCAGGGTGGCGACTCCCGACACCCACAAGTACGCCTGCCGGGAGCGTCGGAGGAAGGAATCGCCAATCCAGCCACCGACGTAGGTTCCCACAAACCCCGTGACCACCACGATCGCCCCGAACTGGACCGTGGCGTGCGCCTTGGGAATCCCACGCGCGCGCTCGAGAAACGACGGTGTCCAGAACGCCAGCGCGCCGATCGCGAACGTGTAGGCGGCGTAACCCAGGACCGTGAGCACATATGGGCGATTGCGGAGCAGCGCGGGGTAGGCCGCGCGCGCGGTGCCGCCGAGCGACCGACCATGCGCTCCGGGGACGGGCGCACCCTCGGGATCGTGGATACCGCGCGGCGGGTCGTACAGCCGCAGCGCCACCGCGGCGAGCACCAGCCCGGGCGCGCCCGCGACGAAAAAGGCCTGCCGCCACCCGAGGTAGTGATCCACCAGCCCTCCCACGATGTAGCCGAGCGCCGAGCCGATGGGAATGGCGGCGAAGAAGATCGCGAAGACCCGGCCCCGCCGCTCCCGGGGGAAGTAGTCCGCCAGGAGCGCCGGGGAGATCGTGCCGTACGCCGCCTCGCCCACGCCAACCGCCGCGCGCGCGGCGAACAGCGACGCGTAGCTCTTCGCGAAGCCCGCCAACGCGGTCGCGACGCTCCAGATCGCCACACCGAGCGCGAGGAGACGCGTCCGCGATCGCGCGTCCCCGAGCGAGCCAAACAGCGGCGCGGTGAGCATGTACACAATGAGGAAACCGGTCATCAGCGACCCGAGCTCGGTGTCCGAGAGCTGGAGCTCGGAGTGCTTCATGCTCTCGGCGAGGGCCGCGACGATCCACCGGTCCAGATAGTTGAACAGGTTGATCAGCGTGAGGACGGCGAGCGCCGTCCGACCCAGCCGTACGAACTCCCGCCCTACAGGTGGGCCTTCAACCACGACGTGAACAACCCGTACAGGTTTTCCCGCGTGCTGCCTCCGGCGATCGCGTGGGTCCTGTTGGGATAGATCCGCATGTCGAACTGCTTGTTCGCGGTCTCGAGGCGCTCGACCAGGCGCACGCTGTTCTGGAAGTGCACGTTGTCGTCGCCCGTGCCATGCACCAACAGGAAGCTGCCCCGGAGACTATCGGCATACGTCAGCGGCGCGCTCTCGTCGTAGCCGGCCGTGTTCTCCTGCGGCGTGCGCATGTAGCGCTCGGTGTAGATCGTGTCGTAGAAGCGCCAGTCGGTGACGGGCGCGACGGCGAGCCCCGCCTTGAACACGCCGGCGCCACGGAACATGCTGAGCGACGTCATGTAGCCGCCGTAGCTCCAGCCCCAGATGCCGATCCGAGCGGGGTCCACGTACGCTTGCGCGGCAAACCAGCGGGCCGCGGCGATCTGGTCGGCCGCCTCGTACCGGCCCAGGTGGAGGTAGGTCATTTTCATGAACCTCGCGCCGCGGCCGCCGGTCCCGCGATTGTCCACGCTCGCGACCAGGTAGCCATCCTGCGCGACCATCTGGTGCCACAAATAGTTCGGGCCGCCCCACCCGTCGGTCACGGTCTGCGAGCCGGGTCCGCCATAGACGTTCATCAGCAAGGGGTAGCGTCGCGTGCGTTCGAATCCCTTCGGCTTGATGATCCACGCGTTGAGCTCGACCCCGTCCGGCGTCTTGACCGTGATGAACTCGGGACGATTGAGCCCGAGCGCCGCCACCTTCTCCCTGAGCTTCGCGTTGTCGGCCACCGTGCGGACGAGCGTGCCGTCCGCGCGCCGCAGCGTCTGCACCGGGGGGACGCCGGCCCGCGAGTAGGTGTCGACGTACAGCGTGAACGTCGGGGCGAACCTGGCGCCGTGGGTTCCCGGCTCGGTCGAGATCCGCGCCAGCCCCCTGCCGTCGAGCCCAACCCGCAAGAGCTGCCGCCCGAGCGGCCCATCGATCGCGCCGCTCAGGTAGACGGCGCGTTTTCTCTCGTCGACGCCATACAGCTCCCCCACGTCCCACCCTCCCGGCGTCACCCGTCGCACCAGCGCGCCGTCGCGATTGAAGAGATAGACCTGGTCGTAGCCGTCCCGCGCGGAAACGAACAGGAACTGTTTCCCCCCGTCGATCCAGCGGGGTTGGTTCGCGTCGACCCATGCGGAATCGACGTCGGTCATGATCACGCGCGCTGCTCCGGTCGCGGCGTCCGCGAGCAACAGGTCGAGCCGATTTTGCCGCCGATTGAGCCGCGTGAGCCAGAGCGTGCCCGACGAGTCCGCGAAGTCCATCGCGGCGACGTAGATGTCCTTGTCGGCGCCCAGGTCGACCCACGACGTCCGACCGGCGACGATCTCCACGACGCCGATCTTCACCTCGGAGTTGGGCGTGCCCGCCTTGGGGTAGCGCACCGGCACGAGCGCCGGATAGAGGGAGTCCTGGTTCAGAAGATAGAACGGCCGGACGGCCGTCTGGTCGAGCCGCCAGAACGCGATCCGCCTGCCGTCGGGGCTCCAGCGAAACGCGTCACGCAGATCGAGCTCTTCTTCGTACACCCAATCGGAGGTGCCGTTGATCACGTTCTCGCCGCCGTCGCGGGTGATCGCCGTCTCGACGCCGGTCGCCAGGTCGGTCACGTAGATGTTGTCGTCGCGGACGAACGCGACGCGGCGCCCGTCGGGGGAAAACTTGGCGAACTGCTGGTAGCCGGGCCTGGTACTCACCGGGACCAGTCGCCGGGCGGCGAACTCCCACACGAAGAACGTGCCCTTGGTGTTCTCCCGCCACACGCGAGCCGAATTCGTGAAAATGAGTAGCTTGGAGCCGTCACCTGAGAACTGGTACTCTTCGATGGCGACCGGCTTCACCGCTCCGGGCGGGACGAGGTCCGCGCCCCGTACGACCAAGGCCTTCGCGCCCGTCACCGCGTCCACGCGGTACAGGTCGGTGTTCCCCGACGCGTCTCCGTCAATGGTCGTGAATGCCTTGCCGTCCGGCATCCACACGACGTCCACCAGATCGCTCGCGAACTCCGGCGAGCCCCAGATGGCGTGCACGGTGAGCGGTGGCGCCCCGACGCCCTGCGCGGCGAGTGGCCCCGCGAGCTGGAAGACGGCGCACACAGCGATGAGTCGGCGAAGCGCAGCTGAAACCATGATGGCGTCCGGGGCGGGGGTTAGGGGTGCACCAAACCTACGCACCGACGCCTATCGTGGAAGATTGGGGGGACAAACGCAGCGCTTGGCAGCACGTTTCCTGCACGAATGCGGGGGTTACGGTGGTCATCGGTCCCGGCAGCCGAGTCGATGCTGCGCGGGCGCGACGCCGTTGTAGCCGTGCAACAAGGTGCTGTGGCAACCTTCAGCCAGCGTCCTCCTTTCGGAGCGTTGCATGCCCCCCTGCCCTCTCCACCTCCCCCTCCGCCCCCGCTGGGACGGTGCAGCCTAGCCGAGCCGAACTCCCTCGCCTGAGTAGCGCCCACTGGCCGACGGGCGCGTACCGCCGGGAGGATCTCCCGGAGCGCGTGCTGCAGTTCGGCACGGGCATGCTGCTCCGCGCGGTGTGCGCGACCGCGGTGGACGCCGCCAACCGCACCGGCGCGTTCCGGGGACGGATCGTGGCCGTGCAGAGCACGTCGCAAGGGTGGGGGCGCGAGCTCAACGCCCAGGACGGCTTGTTCACCCTGGTGGAGCGGGGCCTCGAGCGCGGAGCACCGGTCGAGCGGATGCGGCTCGTGGGCTCGATTTCGCGGGCGCTCGTGGCGGACGTCGACTGGCCGAAGGTGCGCGACGTGGTGGCGCGACCGGAGCTGCAGGTCATCGTGAGTAACGTGACCGAGGCGGGCTTCCGGCTGGACGGGGGATTTCCGGAACGGTGCACGGACCTCTTGTACGCGCGCTTCGAGCGGCTGCCGGACGGCCCACCGGTATTCGTGATCCCCACGGAGCTCGTGGCCGACAACGGCGACCGTCTGGCGGCGATGGTCGGCGAGCTGGCCGCCCGGCACGCGCGTGGCGGGGAGTTCCTGGACTGGCTGCACGGTCACGTACGGTTCTGTT
The DNA here is from genome assembly GCA_035317625.1 of Gemmatimonadales bacterium. GTDB lineage: Bacteria > Gemmatimonadota > Gemmatimonadetes > Gemmatimonadales > GWC2-71-9 > AG41. Next base: position 5,231 of record DATHGL010000182.1, read on the forward strand.
CCTCGCTGGTGGACCGCATCACGACGGGCATGCCCCCTGCCGACGCGCGCGCGGAGATCGAGCGGCGGCTCGGCTACCACGACGCGCTCCTCACGGTGACCGAGCCGCACTGCCTCTGGGCGGTCGAAGCGGACCCCGGCGCCCTGCGCGCCGCGTTGGCGATCGATGCCGCGCCCACCGTGACCTTCGCGTCGGACATCGCG
>DATHGL010000183.1:0-4339 GCA_035317625.1 Gemmatimonadales bacterium
CTCTTGAACTACGACGCGCTGCCAGATTACCTCGCTAATCGAGCCCCGTCGGGTGCCGAAACGCTGTTCGCCGGCGTGCGGCGGCTGCCCCCCGGCCACACCCTGCGGTGGCGCGACGGAGCGCTGGACGTTCAACGGTACTGGGACCTCACCTTTGCCGGCACGGAGAGCGGCCAGCGGCGGGACGAGGATCTCATCGCGGAATTCAGTCAGCGCTTCACCGAAGCCGTACGCATGCGCTTGATGTCGGACGTTCCCCTGGGAGTGTTTCTCTCGGGTGGGATTGACTCGGCGTCCATTGCGGCGGTCATGAGCCGGCTCGTGGACGAGCCGATCAAAACGTTCTCCGTGGCGTTTGCGGAGCGCGAGGCGAACGAGCTCGCATACGCACGAACGGTCGCCCAGGCGTATGACACCGACCACCACGAGGTGGTGGTGAGCGCCGAAGACTTCTTCGGGGCCCTGCCGAGGCTGGTGTGGCATGAGGACGAGCCGCTGGCGCATCCATCGAGCGTCGCCCTGTACTTCGTTGCGCAATTGGCGAGCGACCATGTGAAGGTGGTGTTGACGGGTGAAGGCAGCGACGAGCTGCTCGCGGGCTACGGGCGCTACGCCAAGACGCTCTACAACCTCCGATTCGGGGCTCCGTATCACCGGATGGTCCCAGCGGGCCTCCGCCGCGCCGTGCGCAGTGCGGTCGAGCGCCTCGGGCCGGGATCGTTCGCCCGGCGGAAACTCGAGCGCACGTTCCTCTGTATGTCGCCTGATCTGGCCAGCATCTACTTCGATAATTTCGCGGTCTTTGCGCGAGCGCAGCAGGCCCAGCTGCTCACCCCCGCGGCTCAGGAGCAGGTCGCCGGTGCCGATCCGTATCGGGTAGCGCAGGAGTGCCTGGAGCGGACCGATGCGCGGACCGAGCTCGATCGGCTGCTCTATGTCGACACCAAGACATACCTGCATGAGCTGCTGATGAAGCAAGACCAGATGAGCATGGCTGCCTCGATCGAGAGCCGCGTCCCGTTCCTCGACCACCAGTTGGTCGAGTTCGCGGCGGGTCTCCCGGCCCGGCTGAAGCTGCAGGGATTCACGACCAAACGGATCCTGCGCGAGAGCATGAAAGGCGTGCTGCCGCCCAGCATCCTCGCGCGTCCCAAGATGGGGTTCCCCGTGCCGGTGGGATCCTGGTTCCGGGGGCGGTGGCGCGGCATGGTCACCGAGCTCGTACTGGGCGAGCGGGCGAAACAGCGTGGCATCTTCGACCATGAAGCGGTCCGCCGCCTGGTGGGAGAGCACGTCTCGGGGCGGGTCGAACACACCGAGCGGCTGTGGGCGCTCGTCAACTTCGAGCTCTGGCTGAGAAGGTTCATGGACGGCGAGGAGGACGTACGCGTGCCGCATCACGGCCGACCGCCACAATGCGTCGAGGCCCGAGGAAGAGAGCTGTTCGCGTGAAGATTCTGTGGGTGAAGACCGAACTGCTGCACCCGCTGGACAAGGGGGGCAAGATACGCACGTTCCACATGCTGCGGGAGCTGAAGCGCGTCCACCACATCACGTACGTGACGCTCGACGACGGTCAGGCCGCTCCTGATGCGGTCGAGCGCGCTGCGGAATACTGCCATGACGTGGTGCGGATTCCCTTTCGCGTGCAGCCCAAGCGGTCGTCAGGCTTCTATGCCGAGCTGGTGGGGAACCTTCCTTCATCCCTGCCGTACGCGGTCGCGAAGTATCGCTCCCGTGCGATGCGGCAGGAGATCAGCGCCCGGGTCGCAGGGGCGGACGTGGATGTCCTCGTGTGCGACTTCCTCTTTCCATCAGTGAACGTCCCGGACGGCCTTCGCTGCAGCGCGTTGCTGTTCCAGCACAACGTCGAGGCCCTCATTTGGAAACGGCATTGGGAGCTGGCGCGGGATCCGGTCTCGAGAGCCTACTTGCGGGCCCAGTGGCGCAGGATGCGGGCGTTCGAGGGGGGCGAGTGTCACCGCTACGACCACGTCGTCGTGGTCTCGCCGGAGGACCGGGACCTCGTGTCCCGGGAATACGGCGTCCGCGGCGTCTCCGACGTGCCGACGGGTGTCGACACCGCATACTTCCGTCCGAGCGGACGGTACCGGCGGGATCCGCACAGCATGGTGTTCACCGGTTCCATGGATTGGATCCCGAACGAAGACGCGGTGCGATTCTACGTGGAGCAGATACTGCCTCGTGTTAGGCAGGCTCTGCCCGATGCGACGTTGGTCGTGGTAGGTCGGAATCCCTCTCCCGGCCTTCTCGCCCTGGCCGCGCGCGAGCCGGGGGTGATCGTGGTCGGTCGGGTGGAAGACGTGCGACCCTACATGGAGCGTGCGTCCCTGTACGTCGTGCCGCTGCGTATCGGCGGGGGCACGCGGCTCAAGATCTTCGAGGCCATGGCCATGGGATTGCCGGTCGTCTCGACCCGTGTGGGGGCCGAGGGCCTGCCGGTCACCGACGGGCAGGACATCGTGCTCGCCGATGCGCCCGCGCAGTTCGCCGACGGGGTCGTCCAATTGCTCACCGACCAAGCAAGGGCCCGGACCCTGGGAGAGGTCGCCGCGCGTACCGTGAGGGAGCGCGCCGGCTGGGATCGCGTGGCCACCGAGTTCGCCGCGATTTGCGAGCGGGTCGCCGCCGACACCTACGAGTCTGCGGGGCGACCGTGACCAACACCCTGGGCGTGTTCGGGCTCGGGTATGTTGGCTGCGTGTCCGCCGCGTGCTTCGCGAAAGCTGGCTGGCAGGTCATCGGGGTCGATGTCAACAGCATGAAGGTTGACATGATCAACCAAGGGAGCAGCCCCGTGGTCGAGCCCGGCGTGGCGGAGCTGGTGACGGAGGTGGTCAAGAGCGGCCGTTTGCGGGCGACGACCGATGCGTGCGAGGCGGTCGAGGTCGCGGCGCTCTCTCTGATCTGCGTGGGGACACCGAGCACGCCAAATGGGGCCCTCGATCTCACGTATGTCGCGCGTGTGTGTGATGACATCGGCCGCGCGCTGCGGCGGCGACGGGAACGTCATGTGGTCGTCGTGCGGAGCACGGTCTTGCCCGGGACCGTGGCCTCCGTTGTGATCCCCACCCTCGAGCGGGCCGCGCAGCGCAAGGTCGGAGACGGCATCGCGGTGTGCGTCAATCCGGAGTTCCTGCGGGAAGGCTCATCGCTTCCGGACTTCTACCAGCCGGCGTTCACGCTCATCGGGAGCGACGATCCGAGCGCGGCGCGTGAAGTGGCCCAGCTGTACGCGACCGTCGACGCTCCCCTCCACATCGTCGATACCAAGGTGGCCGAGATCGTGAAGTACGCCTGCAACGCGTTCCATGGCCTGAAGGTCACGTTCGCGAACGAGATCGGCAACATCTGCCGCGCCGTCGGCATCGACAGCCGGGAGGTCATGCGCGTCTTCTGTGAAGACACGAAGCTGAACTTGTCGCCGTACTACCTGAAGCCCGGTTTTGCGTTCGGCGGCTCCTGTCTGCCGAAGGATCTGCGAGCGCTGGTTCATCAGGCGCGACGGCTTGACGTGGAGACTCCGGTGCTCGCGGCGGTCCTGCAGAGCAATCGTCAGCAGGTTGAACGGGCGGTCGACATGGTGCTGCGGACGGGCAAGCGGCGCGTCGGCCTGCTGGGGCTCAGCTTCAAGTCGGGAACCGACGACCTCCGTGAATCTCCGCTGGTGACGCTCGCCGAGACGCTGCTCGGCAAGGGCATGCAGCTCGCGATCTACGATCCCGACGTTTCGGGCTCGCGCGTGATGGGGGCGAACCGCGCGTACATCGAGCGGGAGATTCCGCACATCTGGTCGCTCATGCGGGAGTCGGTTCGCGAGGTCGTGCAGCACGCGGAAACAATCGTGATTGGCAACAAGCTGGAGGACTATCGGCAGGTCGAAACGCTGCGGCAGGACGGGCAAGTCGTGATCGACCTCGTTCGGATGTTCGACAAGCGTTCCGGCGAGGACGACAGGTACCAGGGGATTTGCTGGTAGCGGCGGGACACTCCTCCTGACCCCAAAACCCGCCACTCCGCCATCCAGGGATGCCGCCTACCACTTGGCGGAGTGGAAGAAGAGCAGTGGTGACGCCTACTTGGCGCGCATTCTGGAGCCGCTCAACGTCCGGCCTGGGGCGGTGGTTCTCGATGTCGGGTGTGGTTCCGGCTACGTGAGCGCCTACTTCTCTCGTGAGAAGAGCGTTCGCCGGAACCTGGCGCTGGAACTGGTGCCAGAGACGCTGCGGCTGGCCCGGGAACTGTCAGCCGGGCGGACGGGGCACGCCGTGCACTGGATTTGTGGCCGGGCCGAAGCGCTTCCCCTGCCCAGCGCCTC
>DATHGL010000184.1:0-2346 GCA_035317625.1 Gemmatimonadales bacterium
AGTATTACGGCATCCTGCCGCTCGAGATCGAGGGCGACCGCCTCCGCGTAGCTACCGATCGGGAGCCGGCCGCCGAGGTCGTCGAGGACCTGGAGCAGTCGTTCGGTGTCCCGGTGGAGTTGATCTCCATTCCCCAAGAGACACTGCTCGAAGGCATCCGACGGACCTTTGCGGCATCGGAATCCGTCGTCGAGCTGATCAAGGACCTGGACGCGGAGCTGGGACCCTCGGTCGAAGCGGGCGACGACCAGCTCGCCGACGCGCGCGATCTCGCGAACCAGCCCCCAGTCATCCGGTTCGTCAACCTGTTGATCCGCGAAGCGCACGAGGCACGCGCGTCGGACATTCACCTCGAATCGACACGAGAAGGGTTGTCCGCCCGGTTTCGGGTGGACGGTGTGCTCACCGAGCTGCCCAGCCCCCCGAAGGGGCTTCAAGCCGCCGTTGTGTCGCGGATCAAGCTGCTGGCCGAGCTGGATATCGCCGAACGGCGGGCGCCGCAGGATGGACGTATCCGGGTGCGGCTGGAGGAGCGCGAGCTGGACCTGCGGGTGTCCACGGTACCGACTCTGTATGGAGAGTCGGTGGTACTCCGACTCCTCGACCGCGGCGGGCGTCCGGTGGGCCTGGACGAGCTGGGGATGGCGCCCGAGACACTGGACACGTTCCGCCGGCTTGCGGAGCGTCCGCACGGGATCCTGCTCGCGACGGGACCGACCGGCAGCGGCAAGACGACGACGCTCTACGCCGCCCTCGCCCTACGCCATCGTAGCGCCGAGAAAATCATCACTGTCGAAGACCCGGTCGAATACCATCTCGAAGGCGTCACCCAGGTGCCGGTGAACGTGAAGGCGGGGATGACGTTCGCCGGCGCCCTGCGGAGCATCCTGCGCCAGGACCCGGACGTCCTGATGATTGGGGAGATGCGTGATGGCGAGACCGCAGCGATCGCCGTGCAGGCGGCGCTCACGGGACATCTCGTGTTCTCGACGCTGCACACCAACGACGCCCCGAGCGCGATGACACGGCTCGTGGACTTGAAGGTCGAGCCGTACCTGACCGCCGCCACGCTCGAGGGCGTGCTCGCCCAGCGCCTCGTAAGAAAGATCTGCCCCGAGTGCCGCGAACGTTACAAGCCCGATCCCGGCACGGTGGCGCTGCTCGCCCAACAGCCTGTGGGACACATGGCGCTCGAGCGCGGGCGGGGCTGTGCTGCCTGCCGCAACACCGGGTACCGCGGCCGCACTGGGCTGTTCGAGCTGCTGCTCGTCACCGACGAGATCAAGCAGGCGCTCCTGAAGAGCCCGAATGCGGGCGCCCTGCGCGAGATCGCCCAGATGCAGGGCATGAGCACGTTGCGCCAGGACGGGTGGCGGAAGGTGCAAGCGGGAATGACCACCGTCGAGGAGGTGCTGCGTGTTACGGACCGCTGAACAATTGCGGATTTCGGAATGCGGATTGCGGATTGGACGCGCGACCGTCAAATCCGCAATCCACAATCCGCAATCCGAAATGGGGTTTACCCTCATCGAGCTCCTCGTCGTGATCACCGTGATCGCGATCCTCGCGGGGCTCGTCGCGCCAATGGTGTTCAGTCACGTCGGCGACGCGAAGACCTCCGCCGCACGCGCCCAGATCGAGCTCTTCGGACTCGCGCTCGAGGCCTATCGGCTCGACAACGATTACTACCCGTCCACGTCACAAGGGCTCGAGGCGCTGCGCACCAGGCCCGTTGGCGATCCCGAGGCGCGCAACTGGCGCGGGCCCTACCTGAAGAAGACCGTCCCGCCCGACCCATGGGGCCGCCCCTACAACTATAAGAGTCCGGGCGACGCGAACCCCCAGGGCTACGACCTGCTCACGTACGGTCGTGATGGACAGCCGGGGGGGACGAACGAAGACGCGGACATCACGTCGTGGGAGAGCGTGCACCGATGACTCCGTTCCGCTACCGCGCCGCTCGCGCCGACGGCGGCACAGTCGAAGGGCTCGTCGATGCCTCCTCGGCGCTGCAGGCGAGCGCTGTGGTCACCGATCGCGGCCTGTTCCCCTTGGCTGTCACGCCCGCGGAGGCAGCTGACGGCGCCCGTCGCCCCGCGAGCCGCCGCGACCTCGCGATCGTGTTCCAAAGCATCGCGGCACTCGTCTCGGCCGGGGTGCCGCTCGAGCGAGCGGTGGCTTCCAGCGAAACGCTGGCGCGGGGGACGCTACGCGACGCGTTGGCCGACGCGCGCACGCGGCTGCACGAGGGGGAAGGCTTCGCCCAGGCCCTCGGCGCGGCGCGCGGCGTCGTGCCCGGGATCGTGCTAGGTATGGTGCGCGCCGGTGAGCGGGGCAGCCAGTTGG
>DATHGL010000185.1:0-2231 GCA_035317625.1 Gemmatimonadales bacterium
CGATCATCCCGACACCCAGATTGAATACGCGGCGCATTTCCCCGAGCGAGACTTCGCCCGCCCGCATCAGCACGCGGAACACCGGCGGCCACGACCACGCGCGCGCGTCGACCACGGCGTCACAGCTCGCGGGCAGCACGCGCGCCAGGTTGGCGGGGATGCCACCGCCGGTGATATGCGCGAGCGCGTGCAGCCGGGCGATGACGGGGGTCACGGCCGCCACGTAACTCCAGTGCGCGTCCAGCAACACCTGGGCCACCGTGCGGTCGGTCTCAGGAAACGGGTCCTGCACGTCGAGCCGCAGGCGATCGAACACGATGCGCCGTGCCAGGGTGTACCCGTTGGTGTGCAGTCCGTTCGACGCGTAGCCGATCAACACGTCACTTGGGCGCACCAGGTCCCCGTGCAGCGCCCTCGTTTCCTCCACCACGCCGACGATCGTGCCCGCCAGGTCGTAGTGCCCCGGCCGATACAGGTCGGGGAGCTGGGCCGTCTCGCCGCCCGCGAGCGTCATCTCATGGGCGCGGCAGCCGCGGGCCACGCCCGCCACGACGGCCGCGACGGTCTCGGGCTCGAGCTCGGCGGTGGCCAGGTAGTCGAGGAACGCGAGCGGCCGGGCGCCGTGCACGAGAATGTCGTTCACGCAGTGGTTCACGAGATCCTCGCCCACCGTGTCGTGGATCCCGGCGCGCGCGGCGACCAGCACCTTGGTGCCGACGCCGTCGGTCGAAAGCACGAGCACCGGATGGTCGTACCCGGGCGGCACCCGCACCATCCCGCCGAATGCGCCGATTTCGCCGAGCGCGAGTCCGGTACGGGTCGTGCGCACCAGTGCCGCGATGCGGCGCTTCGCGGCGTCGGCCGCGTCGAGGCGGACGCCGGCAGCGGCGTAGCGGTCGGTCATCGCGGCGGCGCTTCGTCCAGCTCGAAATGGACGAGGTCCTTGAAGGCGCGCACCCGCGCGCGCACGTCCGCCACGGTGACGGTCGCGAGCCCTTGCACGCCGAAGGCCTCCACTGCGAACGAGCCCATCGCCGCGCCGTACACCATGGCGCGGCGCAGGTTCGGGGGCGTCACGTCGTCGGTCGAGGCGAGATAGGCCATGAAGCCCCCGGCGAAGGCATCCCCCGCGCCCGTGGGATCGAACACCTCCTGGAGCGGGTAGGCGGGGACCTTGAAGGTGGTGTCGTGGTTCACAAGCAGCGCGCCGTGCTCCCCCTGCTTGATGACGGTCATCTTGGGACCATGCGCGAGCACCCAGCGTGCCGCGCGGTAGATGTTCCAGTCGCCGGACAGCTCGCGCGCTTCGGAGTCGTTCACCATCAGGATGTCGATGTGGCGCAGCAGCTCGAGCAGGAGATCGCGCTTCGACTGGATCCAATAGTTCATGGTATCGCAGGCCACGAGCGCAGGATGCGTGACCTGGTCGAGGACGCCGAGCTGCAACTCGGGGTCGATGTTGCCGAGGAACGCGTAGCGGGCGTGGCGGAAGGGCTCCGGTAGCTTGGGCCGGAATTGGGCGAACACGCCGAGCCGGGTCTCGAGCGTCTCGCGGCTCGCGAGATCGTAGGAGTACTTCGCCTTCCAGCGGAACGACTCGCCCGCGGCCTGCTCCACCCCCGACAGATCCACGCCGCGCGCCTCCAGCGCCTTGAGAGCCCCCAGGGGATAATCGCTCCCCACCACACCCACCACCTGCACGGGATGGAGGATCGCGCCCGCGGCGGCGAAAAAGACCGCGGAGCCGCCGGGAGCGTCGGCCGTCTCGCCGAACGGCGTGTACACCGAGTCGAGCGCGATCGAGCCCACCACGAGCAGACTCACGTCACATCCGATCCGGGGCGCTGATCCCCAAGAGGTGAAGACCGTTGGCGAGCACCTGGCGCACCGCCGCCGCGAGCACCAGGCGCGCCGCCTCCTCGGGCTCGCCGAGCACGCGGTACTTGTGATACCACGCGTGGGCGATCCGGGCCAGCGCTTCAAGGTAGCCGGTGACCCGGTGCGGCTCGAGCGCGGCCGCGGCGCCCGCCACGAGGCTCGGGAAGTCGGCCAGCTCCTTCATCAAGAGGACTTCCTCCGGTTCGTCCAGCGCCGACAGATTCACGCCCTTCGCGGAGGCGGTTTCCGGCGGGCGCCCGGCGACGCGGAAGATGCCGCTCAACCGCGCGTGCGCCATCTGGACGTAGAAGACGGGGTTCTCCTCGGTCTGACTCTTTGCGAGGTCCACGTCG
>DATHGL010000186.1:0-2529 GCA_035317625.1 Gemmatimonadales bacterium
CACGGCGATCGCCGTCGTGCGGAATGACTCGGTCGTATTCATCAAGGGGTACGGGGTCCGCGAGCTCGGCAAGCCCGCCCGCGTGGACGCGCACACCCTCTTCGCCATCGGCTCGACCACCAAGGCGTTCACAGCGGCGGCGCTTGCGATGCTCGTCGATTCCGGGAAGGTCTCCTGGGACGATCCCGTCACCAAGCACTTGCCCTGGCTCGAGCTCGCCGATCCCTACGTCACGCGGGAGCTGACGGTGCGCGATCTCCTCACGCACCGGAGCGGCCTGCCCCGCGGCGATCTCACGTGGTACGGCTCGGGGTTCGACCGGTCCGAGGTGCTCCGACGCGTCCGCTACCTGAAGCCGCGGTGGAGCTTTCGGTCGACCTACGGCTATCAGAACATCATGTTCCTCGCGGCGGGCGAGGTCGTCGCCGCGGCGAGCGGCGTCCCGTGGGCCGACTTCCTGAAGGCCCGCATCTTCACGCCGCTCGGCATGACCGAGACCAATACGAGCGTCACGGCGTTGAGCGACGGAGACGTGGCCGTGCCGCACGACAAGATCGATGACACGGTACGCGCCATCGCGTGGCGCAACATCGACAACGTCGGTCCTGCGGGATCCATCAATTCGAACGTGTCGGACCTGGCCCAGTGGCTCAGGCTCCAGCTCGGCAGCGGCAGCTATCGCGGCCGGCGATTGCTGAGCGACTCCGTGATCGAAGAGATGCACACGCCGCAGATGGTGGTCCGCATGAGCAAGGAGGCGCGCGAGACCTTCCCCGACACGCATTTCCTGGCGTACGGGCTCGCCTGGTCGCTGCGTGACTACCACGGCAAGAAGTTCGTCGGTCACGGCGGCGCGATCGACGGCATGCGGGCCGAAATCGGGCTCATCCCCGAAAGCAAACTGGGCGTCGTGGTGCTCTCGAACCTGGACGGCACCAGCTTCCCGGTCGCCGTCCTGTACCGCGTGCTCGACGCGTACCTGGGGGCGCCGCCGCGCGACTGGAGCGCCGTGCTGCTTGCCGTGACGCGTAAGGCCGAAGCCAAGGACGATAGCGTCCGCAAGGCGTTCGAGGCGGCGCGGGTGGGGGATACCCATCCGTCGTTGCCGCTCGACAAGTATGCGGGCACCTACGTGGACAGCCTGTACGGCCAGGTCGAGATCGCGGAGCAGGGCGGCCGGCTCGTGGCCCGGAAAGGCCCCGCATTCGCCGGCGACCTGACGCACTGGCACTTCGACACCTTCAAGGTGACCTGGCGCGACCGCGGGCTCGGCACCACCTACGTCACGTTCACCATCGATGCCGAGGGCAAGGTGAGCTCGCTCGAGGTCCGGGATCTGGGCGAGTTCAAGCGGTCGGTGCCACCGCCCGCCCGCCAGGCAGCTCGGTAAGAAAGGAGACACGAGGGCCATGCATCGCTCACTGCCTCTCATCCTGTTCGCCGCCGTCTCGTGCGCTCATCCAACCGGGCCCGGGACGCCGACCCCCAGCGGGGGACGTTACGACGTGGTGATCGAAGGCGGTCGGGTGGTGGACGGCTCGGGCAACCCGTGGTTCTACGGCGACGTGGCCATCGAGGGCGACCGCATCGCGCGCATCGCGCCGGCGGGATTGCTCGCCCATGTCAACGCCGGGCGCCGCATCGACGCGCGCGGGCTGGTGGTGGCGCCCGGGTTCATCGACATCCAGGCGCATTCGGGGTCGGCGCTCTTGAGGGGCGACAGCCGCGTGCTCAGCATGGTGACGCAGGGCGTGACGACGATGATCCTGGGCGAGGGGGCGACGCCCGCTCCGGCGAACCCTGAGGTGATTGCGATGTACGGCCTGACGGACAGCGCGGAGGTACGTCTGTTCCGCTCGTTCGCGGGCGCGCGCGGGTTCGCGAGCTGGCTCGACGCGATGGCGCGGCACGGGGGCTCGGTCAACGTCGGCTCGTTTCTCGGGGCGGCCACGGTGCGCGCGTACGCGAAGGGGCAGGCCGAGGGGCCGGCGACCGCGGCGCAGCTCGACACGATGCGCGCGGTGGTGCGCCGGGCCATGGAAGACGGCGCGTTCGGGGTTGCGAGCGCGCTGATTTATCCGCCCGGGAGCTACGCCGCGACGGCAGAGCTGGTGGAGGAAGCGAAGGCGATGGCGCCGTACGGCGGCGTGTACATCACCCACATGCGCTCGGAGGGCGATCGGCTGCTCGAGGCGGTGGACGAGGCGCTCGCGATCGGGCGCGGGGGCGGGGTGCCGGTCGAGATCTATCACCTCAAGGCCGCCGGGGTGAAGAACTGGCCCAAGGCGCGGCTGGTGGTGGCGAAGATCGATTCGGCGCGCGCGGCAGGGCAGGATGTGGCCGCCGACCAGTACGCCTACACGGCGGGGGCGAACGGTCTCTCGTCCTGCATCCCCCCGGAGGTGCACGCCGACGGCAAACTGCTCGAGCGCTTGGGGGATGCGGCCACGCGGGCCGGGATCACGACGGAGATGCTGCGGCCCGATGCGGCGTGGGAGAACCTCTGCTTGAGCGCTACGCCTGAGGGCG
>DATHGL010000187.1:0-2529 GCA_035317625.1 Gemmatimonadales bacterium
GCTTAAGGCCGCGGATTTCAGCTCATGGAATACTTTATCCGTGGCCTGATCCAAAGTGGAGCACGGCACCGAAAATGAGAGCGCCGCCGCAGCCCAAAGCTGTGACGGCGCTTTCAGTTGCCCCTCCTGGGCTCGAACCAGGACTCTCCTGATCCAGAGCGGGCACCAGAACCACCTGAATTCCAGCAACTTGCTATTAAAATGCGAGTTCGTGTCACCCGATGCTGGGGTTTTCATGGCCTTCGTGCCATACCTTGCCGTACTTTACTCACTCAAATGTCGGAGTTTGCTGAAGTGAAATGGCACCCTCGAGTTAACAAGTAGGTCGGCTAGCCGTAGCTCCAAGCGTACTCATCTTAGAGTTCCCATTTCAGGTTGGCCGTCTTGCCATACGACGACGGCGGCGGATCCGCCGGCCTTCGACGCCCCCAGCGCCTGATCTACCGGCGGGCTGGATCCCAGGCAGCATTGGCAGGTCACAGACTCCGAGACACCTCTCGAACTGCGCCGCTTTCACCCCCTTCAACGCTGGCCACGTACGCGCGGGCGACGTCGGCTACTGCAACACCGGTGCTCGCCTGACGCCCGGTAGCTGGATCACGTCCGCCCATGGCGGCCAACGTTTCTTCGACCCAGTCGGGACTGACGGCGTTGATCCGGATCCCGCGCGGCATTCCCAGCGCGGCGGCGCGCACGAAGCCGTCCACTCCGGCGTTCACCATGCTCTGGACGCCACTCCACGGCGTGGGGTGGGTCCCGAAGATCCCGCTGGTCAGCGTGAAGGAGCCACCGTCGCGAACAGCGTCAAGGCCGTGCCGTACGAGGTTAACTTGGCCCATGAGCTTGACGCGCAGTCCGAGCTCGAAGTCCGCGTCGGTGAGCTCGCTGAGCGGCTTGTAGGCGCGCTGCCCGGCGGTGCTGACCACCGCGTCGACCGGCCGGATCCGTCTGAACAGCTCTCGGATGGAGGCCGGATCGCTGAGGTCGACCTGCTCGGTCGCTCCCCGATCGCTAGCGGCGATTACGTCGTGCCTGCCGCCGAGGGCCGCGACCACCGCCCGGCCGACGGTGCCCGTAGCACCGATCACTAGTACTCGCATTGACGACTCTCCTAGTCCTGCACTGCAGTGAGTATGTCCGCCTTGGTTCAGCTCTCGTCGGTCAGTAATAGAACGCCTGAAGTTGCATAGTGAACTGATTGGATGACGGCCCGGTGTTCGGGGTGACTCGGACCCAGGCTCCTTTGACGTTTCCGTTGAAGCCGCGCCAGTAATACGTTAGCCCGAGCTGGTACCGGTCCACGTCGAGGGCGTCGTGAACCGTCCCCTCGTGCCGCTGCGTCTCGTAATGAGCGAAAGGCATGAGCTTGCTGCGCTTGAAGTACAGCCCAGCCTCCCCAGAGTAGGTGTGCTGACCAAGGAGACCCGGAAACGTTGTGCCGCCGTTGTATGTGATGTCGTTGACCTGTGCTGTCACCTGAGCGCCGGCGCCGAGCGGGTGGCTGAAGAAGGCCTCGAACGTGTACGCGTTGTAGTCTTGTTGCACCTCGCCGAAAGCCGCCAGGGCAAGTGCCCTCGCGGCGGTGAGGTAGACGTCCTGCGGAAAAACAACCTTCGCTTCAGGGTCGAGGAGCTGGACCTGGATCCGGGCATTGTACCGAAGCGGATTGGTCGGGAGGCTGTCGCGGTGGCCCTCCAGGGCGCCCACCCGGTATTCGACGCGACCACGCGCAAGCCATCCCCGGGCCTGCAGCCCGAGATCACGCGCGGCATTGGAGTTCGTCGCCTCGCTCGAGAGGAAGCCGGTCACCCCGTAGTCGAGCGGCAGGATGGTGGCGGTACTCGCCAGGGTGCCGCGAGAGGTCGCCGGCAAGATGAGCCCTGCATCGAGGAACTGATCCTTCGCGTAGTCGACACTCATAAAGGCGTCCTGAACAAAGAACGTGGTGAGCGGCTTCACTCCGTTCGTCGTGCGGCCCAGACTGCCGCCGTCCATTTGAATGAAGAAGGTTACGTCCCGCGCGATCTGCCCGCCGAAGAGGAAGCGGCTCCGTCGGAGGAAGATCTCCTGGGTGTACCGGTCGGACCGCGGCAACTGCTGGAAATTGACCCAGGCTTGCAGCAGGATACCGAGTCGGAAGTTCACATCCTCGTTTAACTTGATTGTCGCCTGGCCGCTGGCGGAGCCGGTCGCCGCGAGCAGTCCCGCAGCAGCAACTCCAAGGATCAGCCCGGTGCGCCTGACGATCGAGCTGGTTGACATGAGGGATCTCCTGAGGACACCCCGCGCGGCGTGGTGTAGGTAGCTCATGGTTTCCTCCGGGTAGTTCGAAGCTACATGCCCGACCAGGCGGGTGCTGGACATCATCGCGAACAAGTGGACCGTGCTCATCATAGGGGCGCTCTCGAACGGCACCCGGCGCTTTCAGCAGCTCCGTCGGGAGGTGGACGGTGTGACCCATGCTGACGCAGACCCTCCGGCCTTGGAGCGCGATGGACTGGTCGGCCGCCGTATTTACGCGACGGTCCC
>DATHGL010000188.1:0-19693 GCA_035317625.1 Gemmatimonadales bacterium
CTACCGCGAGGCCTACGATCGCGCCAAGGCCGCGAGCGACCAGGCGCGCATGGCCGACCTCGACGCCGCCTACCAGCGCGAGCAGCTGCTGCTCGAGGTGCTGCTCGACATCCGCGATGCGCTCGGGTCGCCGCCGGTGTCCGCGGCGCCCGGAACCGAGCGAGCCACGGGGCCGGACCCGATCACCGCACTCGAGACCATCCGCCGCATCACCAGACTGCGCTGAGGGACCGCATGCACCGACGCCTGCTCGTGGGACTCTGCTGCCTGACGATCGCTGCCTGCGCCCCCAAGGCTGACGTCATCATCATGGGCGGGATGGTCTGGACCGGCCTCTCGACCGGGGCACCGCAACCCGGCGCCGTGGCCATCGCCGGAGGCAAGATCCTCGCGATCGACGACGACCGGCGCATCGCGCGCTACCTCGGCCCCAAGACCGAGCGGCTGCAGGCGAACGGCGGGCTGGTGTTGCCCGGCTTCACCGACGGCCACACCCATTTTGTCGACGGGGGGTTCCAGCTCGCGTCGGTGGATCTCAGGAGCGCCGCGACCCCCACCGAGTTCATCCGGCGCATCAAGCAATACGCCCAGACCCTGAAGCCGGGCGACTGGATCACCGGCGGTGATTGGGACCACACGCTGTGGCCCGGCCAGCCGCTCCCCCGGCACGAGTGGATCGACTCGGTCACGCGGAACAATCCAGCCTTCCTGAGTCGGGTGGATGGGCACGAGGCCCTCGCCAATGTCGCTGCGCTGCGGGCGGCAGGCGTAACAAAGGAGACACCCACGCCTCCCGGCGGCGAGATCCTGCGCGACCCGAAGACGGGAGCGCCTCTCGGGATCTTCAAAGATCGGGCGCTGGATGTGATCGGCCGGGCAGTCCCCGAGCCGTCGTCCGCGCAGCGCGATTCGGCCCTCGCCCGCGCGCTCACCGCCGCCGCGTCCCTCGGCGTCACCGCGACGGCCCACATGTCCGCGTCATGGGCGGATCTCGCGAGCTACCGGCGCCTGGAGCGGGCAGGTCGGCTCACCGTGCGAGCCGCGCTCTACCTCCCGCTCGAGTCCTGGCGCGACGTCGCCGACACGGTCGGTCGCGTCGGGCGGGGCGACACGTGGCTGAAGATCGGGGGACTCAAGGGCTACATGGACGGCTCGGCGGGATCCCGCACCGCGTACTTCTTCGAGCCCTACAGCGATTCCGCGGGTTACTCCGGGCTGCTGCAACACCCGGAGGCGGACATGCGCCGCTGGATCGGCGGCGCCGATTCCGCGGGACTCCAGATCGCCGTCCACGCGATCGGCGACCGTGCCAACGCCATTCTCCTATCGATCTACGACAGCGTCGCGCGGTCGCACGGCCCGCGTGACAGGCGCTTCCGGATCGAGCACGCCCAGCACCTCCGCCCCCAGGACATCCCGTTGTTCGGGAGCCTGGGCGTGATCGCCTCGATGCAGCCCTATCACGCCATCGACGACGGCCGCTGGGTCGAGCAGCGCATCGGGCCAGTGCGCATCAAAACGACCTACGCGTTCCGCACGCTGCTCGACACCGGAGGACGCCTCGCGTTCGGCTCCGACTGGACCGTCGCGCCGCTCGACCCGATCCTCGGCGTCTACGCCGCCGTGACGCGCCGCACGCTCGACGGCAAGAACCCCGACGGATGGGTGCCGGAACAGAAGACGACGCTGGGAGAGGCGCTGCACGCGTATACGGCGGGCAACGCCTACGCGACGTTCGATGAAGGCACGCGGGGCACGCTCGCCCAGGGCCACGCGGCGGACATCGTGGTGCTCGACCACAATCTGTTCGCCATGCCGCCCGATTCGCTCGACCGGGCGCGCGTGCGCTATACGCTCGTCGGCGGAAGGGTGGTCTACCGGCGTTAGCGGGAGTACTGCACCGCCGCGTCCTGGGCGGTGAGGGCTTTGCCTGCTTCGTGCTCCACCCCCGCCTCCACGACCTCCCCCAAGACCAATGTGTGGTCTCCACTCGGGAGGGTTGCGACGACGCGACACTCCACCCAGCCGAGAGCGTCGGCGAGGACCGGGGCGCCCGAGACGGGCGCGGGCTTCGTCTTGATGCCCTTGAGCTTCTGCGGCACGCCAGCCGCTGCTCGGCCCAGCTTCCCCGCCAGCTCGCGTTGCCCCTCGTGTAACACGTTGATGGCGAAGTGATGGGCGTCGCGGATCATGCCGATCGTCTTCGACGTGTTCTCGACCGCCACGACCACCATCGGGGGATCGAACGACGCCTGGCTGGCCCAGCTGGCCGTCATACCGTGCTCCTCGCCCTCGTGCTTGACGGTCAGGGCGTACACGCCGTACCCGAACTGCCGAAGGACCGTTTGTGTCGCGGCTTCAGTCATGGCGGGAATATGGGCCCGAGAGTGCGTAGCACGCCAACTGGCACCCGGACTCGATGCTCGCCGCGCGCATCGGGCGCAAGCTCGCGTTCCGGGAGCTTTTGAGTGGGCCGAAGTAGACCTATCTTTGTCCCATGGCGACGCGCGCTCAACCCCGGCCCCGGGCCGCCAAGGCCCTGTCCAAGGCCGACTTGCTGGACATGTATCGGCTGATGCTGCTGTCGCGGCGCATTGACGACAAGGAGATCCAGCTCAAGCGGCAGAACAAGATCTTTTTCCAGATTTCGGGCGCGGGCCACGAAGCCGTGCTGGTCGCCGCCGGCAAAGTCCTGCGTCCCGCCTACGACTGGTTCTATCCCTACTATCGCGACCGCGCCCTGTGCCTCGCCCTCGGCATGACGCCCACCGAGATGCTCTTGGCCGCGGTCGGGGCGGCCGAGGACCCCAGCTCCGGGGGCCGCCAGATGCCCTCGCATTGGGGCCACAAGGCGCTGAACATCGTGAGCCAGTCGAGCCCGACCGGCACACAGCTCCTGCAGGCCGTGGGTTGCGCCGAGGCATGGCTGCGCTACCAGCGCATCGACGCCATCGCCGACAAGCCGATCCGGGGCGACGAGCTCGTGTACGTGTCGGCGGGGGACGGCACGACGAGCGAAGGAGAGTTCTGGGAGGCGCTCAACACCGCCACCAACCTGAAGCTGCCGGTGCTGTTCCTGATCGAGGACAACGGCTACGCGATTTCGGTGCCGGTGGAAGTCCAGACGGCGGGGGGCTCGGTCTCGAAGCTCGTGCGCAATTTTCCCGACCTGCTGGTCGCAGAGGTGGACGGCTGCGATCCGGTCGCGTCGTACGAGGTGCTGCTGCACGCGTCGGAGTACGCCCGCCAACGCAAGGGCCCCGCCCTGGTGCATGCCCACGTGATCCGACCCTACTCGCACTCCCTCTCGGACGACGAGGTGCTGTACAAGCCGCCCAAGGAGCGGGAGGAGGAAGCGCGTCACGATTGCCTCGTGCGATTCCCCAAGCGGCTGATCGCCGAGGGCGTCGCCACCGAGAGCGAGATCGAGGCCGTGCAGCGTCAGGTGGAGGACGAGGTGACCGTCGCGGCTGACATGGCGCTGGCATCACCCCAGCCGCAGCCGGAGACGGCGCTCCTGTACGTGTATTCGCCCGACGTGGATCCCAGGTCGGAGCAGTTCGACACCGAGGACGACCCCCAGTTCGTGGGTGATCCCACCACCATGGTGGACCTCCTGAACGCGTGCATGAAGGACGAAATGGCGCGCGACCCGCGCATCCTGGTCTTCGGTCAGGACGTGGCCGACGTGAGCCGGCAGCAGTACCTGGAGCAGGTGAAGGGCAAGGGCGGCGTCTTCAGGGTCACCTGGGGGCTCCAGCGGCAGTTCGGGAGCGACCGCGTCTACAACTCGCCGCTCGCCGAGGCGAACATCGTGGGCCGCGCCATCGGCCTCGCCACCCGCGGCTTGAAGCCGGTCGTCGAGATCCAGTTCTTCGACTACATCTGGCCCGCTTATCATCAGCTCCGCAACGAGCTCGCCACTCTGCGCTGGCGGTCGAGCAACGCGTTCTCGAGTCCGGTGGTGGTGCGCGTCACCTACGGCGGCTACCTGAAGGGCGGCTCGATCTACCATTCCCAAACCGGCGCCGTGGTCTTCACGTCCATTCCCGGACTCCGCGTCATCTGTCCCAGTACCGCGTTGGACGCCAACGGCCTGTTGCGCACGGCGATCCGGTGCGACGACCCCGTGCTCTTCCTGGAGCACAAGCACCTCTACCGACAGACGTACAACAAGGCGCCGAATCCGGGACCCAACTTCATGATCCCGTTCGGCAAGGCGAAGGTCGTGCGCGAGGGCCGGCACCTGACGGTGGTGGCGTACGGCGCCGTCGTGCAGCGCTCGCTCGTCGCGGCGAAGGAGCTGGAGGAGCGTGACGGGGTGAGCGTCGAAGTGATCGACCTGCGCAGTCTCTCACCCGTGGACTGGGCGACGATTGCGACGTCGGTCGAGAAGACCAACAAGGTGCTGGTCGCGTACGAAGATTGCCTCTCATGGGGCTATGGTGCCGAGATCGCCGCGCGCATCGCGGACGAGTGCTTCCCCTGGCTCGACGCGCCGGTGAAACGCGTCGCCTCGGCCGACACGTTCGTCGGGTACGCGCCCGGGCTCGAGGATTTCATCCTGCCGCAAGTGGAGGATCTCGCGCGGGCCATGCGCGACCTGCATGCGTTCTAGCGCAGCTCGCGCATACAGTCTCCTGTTCTTCTTGTCCGGGGCCACGGGGCTCGTGTACGAACTCCTGTGGGTCCGGGTCCTCTACCAGACGTTCGGCTCCACCATCCAATCGGTGACGACGGTCGTGGCCGCGTACATGGGTGGCTTGGGCCTCGGCGCCTGGCTGCTGGGCCGTCGAGCCGATCACCATCCTCGACCGGCGGCGCTCTACGGTCGACTCGAGATCGCGATCGCGGCGTTCGGCCTCGCGTCCCCGCTCCTGCTCTCCGTCGTGCATCGCGCGTACGTCCTGACGGCGACGGCACTCGATCTCACCGGCGGTCCCAGTGTCGCGCTGCGGTTCGGGTTGGCCGCCCTCGTCCTCCTGATCCCGACCACGCTCATGGGCGGCACCCTCCCGGTCTTGACCCGCGCGTTCATGGGTGCCGAGCGCGACCGCCTCCGGCCGTCGCTCGGCTGGCTGTACGGTCTTAACACGCTTGGCGCCGTGGCCGGCACGGCGCTCGCGGGGTTTGTCCTCATCGAGCACGTGGGGATCCGCGTGTCGCTCTGGGGCACGGCGGCGGTGAACCTGGCGCTCGGCGCCGCGGCGCTGGCGCTCGCGCGGCCGCTCGACCCGAACCCGGCCCCCTCACCCACCGCCGCCTGGCCGGCTCCGCACGCCGCGGGGACACGGCAGGATGGCGCGCGGCGCGTCGCCCTCGTGCTACTGGCGCTGACCGCGTTCGCCTCGTTGCTCGATGAAATCGCGTGGACGCGCGTGCTCGTGATGATCGTGGGAGGATCGACGTATGCCTTCACCCTCGTGTTGTTGATGTTCCTGCTCGGGATCGGGCTCGGCAGCGCGCTCGTGGCGCGGCGCAGCCAGTCGCTTTCGGTCTCCGCAGCGTACGCGGCGCTCGCGCAGGGGCTCACCGGCGCGGGGGCGGCCTTGCTGCTCGTCTTTTTTGGTGCGCTGCCGGTCTACATGCTCGCCGTGTTCCAGCACCCGGGGTGGGGAGCCGGCACGCGACTCGCGTTGAGCGGCCTCGCCGTGAGCGCCGTCGTGCTCGTGCCGGCCATCGGGATGGGGCTCAGCTTTCCGCTGCTCGCCGACCTCGCCGCGCCGCGCGACGTGGCCCGCGGCGCCGACGTGGGACGGGCGTACGCGCTCAATACGCTCGGCAGTATTGCGGGGGCGGTCCTCACCGGGTTCGTGCTCGTGGTCGCGTTCGGCACCGAGAGCACCCTCCGGCTCGGACTCGTCGTCAACGGCGCCGCCGCGCTCGCCCTGGCCGCGCTCGCCGCGCGCGGCGTACCTGAAGG
The DNA here is from genome assembly GCA_035317625.1 of Gemmatimonadales bacterium. Lineage (GTDB taxonomy): Bacteria > Gemmatimonadota > Gemmatimonadetes > Gemmatimonadales > GWC2-71-9 > AG41. The sequence continues at coordinate 5,924 of DATHGL010000188.1, forward strand.
CTCGGCTGAGCACCGCGCGCTGCGGCCGCGTGTGGTCGGGGCTGGGGCGCTCGCGAGCGTGGCGCTCGGCGTCGCGTTCGGGGCCCCGGGCTGGAGCACGCGGCTGATCGATTTGGCACCCACGATCTACGGGCGCCAGTCGATGGATTCGGTCGCCCGGCGGGCGTTTCTCGCCCACCGCGGGGTGCGCCAGCTTGCCTTCCGGGAAGGGCGCAACGCGACCGTTAGCGTGTGGGAGGGCCTGAGCGGCCGTACGCTCCGCGTCAACGGCAAGGTGGACGCGTCGGACCAGGGCGACATGAACACGCAGATCATGCTCGGCGTCGCACCGGCCGCGGCGCGGCCCGACCCGGCGTCCGCGCTGGTGATCGGCTACGGCAGTGGGGTCACCACCCGGGTCCTGGCGGATGTTCCAGGCATGCGGCGCGTCCGGGTGGTGGAAATCGAGCCGACGGTGCTCGAGATGAGCCGGTTCTTCGCCGCGGTGAACGACGATGTGCTCGCGCGCTCCGGCGTGTCTGTCATCGTCGACGACGCCCGAAGCGCGTTGCAGCTGCATCGCGATCGCTTCGACGTGATCGTGTCGGAGCCGTCCAATCCGTGGGTCGCCGGCGTCGCCACGTTGTACACGCCGGAGTTCTTCCGCATCGTGCGTGCGCGCCTCTCCGATGAGGGGGTCTTCTGCCAGTGGGTGCAGCTCTACCAGCTGCCGTTGCCCATCGTGGCGGGCATCGTGCGCAACCTCCGCGCCGTGTTTCCCCACGTGGAGGTCTGGTTTTCCTCGAACCTGGACCTGCTCGTGCTCGGCTCCGCCCGGCCGTTGCGCTACGACCGTGCTTGGCTGGGGCGGTTGCTTGCCCCCGCCACGGGCGTCGGCGCGCTGGGCCGCGAGTGGCTCGGGATCGACTCTGTGGGAGACTACTTCGGGCGGCGGTTGCTGGTCGAGCGCGGCGCCGCAGCCCTCGCTGCGCGGGCGACGCTCGTCCACGAGGACGACCGGCCAGAGCTGGAGTTCGTCGCGGCGCGCCGCTTCCTCGATCCGCTCTGGGATCCGTTCGTGTTCGATTCACTGATCGCCATCGGGGAGCGGGCCGGCGAGTCCCCCGGGACGACGCCGGTGCTGTTGGCGCGCGCGATGACCGCCCCGCGCGGCCCGTCCACGCAGGCCGCGATCCTCGCGGCCGCGCACCGCGCGCAGCCCGCCAATCCAGTCTGGATGGTGCGTCTCGCACGAATGCGGTTCGCGGCGGGCGACACCGCGTTCGCGGACAGCGTGATACGCGGACTGCTGGCGCGCTCGCACCACCCGGAGGCGTTGCTGTTCGCTTCGGCGCTGGCGGGGCGCCGCGGGGACGATCGCCGGCGCGCCGCCCTGCTCCGTGAGGTCGTCGCCCGCGGCGGGGACACCGCCGAAGCGGAGGCAGGTCTGGCGGCGCTCGCGGCGCGCGCGGGGCACTGGAGCGAGGCGGTCGTGGCACTGCGCCTTGCGCTTGCGGGCGGCCGTGCCACCTACCGCCACCCATTCCCCGCGGCCACGCTGCACGATCCTCTTGTCGCCCTCGCGCTCACGGGACCGCCCCGACTCGCCGATAGCGTCCTGGCCGTCGCGGCGCGTACACACCCGGGGTGGACGACGGTGTACGAGCTGCGCGGGGCCGCCGCCCTGCGGGACGGCCGCTGCGACGACGCGGCTGCTCAGTTTCTGGCGTTGGCGGACTTCGGGATCGAGGTCGCAGATGCGCCGGAGCGCCTCGTGCGCTGCCGTCGCGGCGAGACGCGTTAAGCGCCGGTCTGCTCGCCTAGCGCCTCCTTGATTTCCCCGGCCGCCGCGATCACGTGGTCCACCTCGCGCGACAGCGCGCGGGCCTGCTGCGTAGCGCGGGTGAGGTCGTCGAGAGCCACGGCGACGCCAGCGGACCGGAGCCGCAGCAGGTCGAACCGTACGTTCTGCATCGCCAACACGCACGACTCCAACTGGTCGGCGACGAGCTGGTGCCGCGTGAGCAGATCTGTGATCGCCCGGCGCTGGCGCTCGAGCAGCCCCACCTGCCGCTCCCGCTCCGCGCTGTCCCCTTGACGTTTCGTCGCGTCGATCCTCTCCTCGATGCGGGCGAGCGCGCCCTGGTCGACGCTGCCGCTCATGGCGTGCAGGGCCCGGGCCAGCTCCTCGGCCCGGTTGAGCAGCCCGTCGGCCGTCGCCACGACGTCGGGCAGCAGCTTGCGCTCCGATTTGGGAAGACGGTCCACGATCCGTAGGATTGCCTTGCGGTCGCTGCGGGCCTGCTGGACGGGCTCCGCCTGGCGGCCGAACTCATCCGTCGTCGCCCGGGGCAGTTCCACGGGGCGGCTCCCGACGGCGGCGAGCCGGGCTTCGACCGCGTCCGCCGCTGGCGGGCGGGCGAAGACGTCGCGCCACGAATAACCGGCGTGCCACAGCCGCACGTACCGCGGCACCAGCGACGTCCCCCCCCAGATCGCCGCGACGAACAGCGACCAGCTCGGGGCGTGGCTTCCCGTGGCGACGTCGATCATGAACAGCGAGCCGCACACCGAGGCCCAGGTCACGAACCGACCGCGCAGCTCCCGCACGATCTCCGGCTCGCCACTCGGTGCGAGCGTCGGTCGGTCGCGCCGCATCCGCTCCAGCCGGCGCGCGCGGCGGTCGAGCGCGCCCCCCGGGAACGGCGGCAGCGCGGGCGGCAGCCGCACCGCGCGCGCCGACGACGCGGCACTCGAACGGCGCGCCTGCTGCATGGTCGCGCTGCGCGCTTCGAGCGTGCGCCGCAGGGCGTCGGCGGTCGGCCAGCGATCGTCGGGATCCTTCTCGAGCGAGCGCATGACGCAGGCCGCGAGGTCCTCAGGCACCTCCGGCCGCTTGTCGGTGATGAGCGGCGCTCGCTCGGTGATGTGCTTCATCAGGATTCCGGGAACGGTCGGCGCGTGAAACGGCAGCTCCCCCACGAGCATCTGATAGCCCACCACCCCCAGACTGTAGATGTCCGAGCGCCCATCGATCTCACGATCTCCGGCGGCCTGCTCGGGGCTCATGTAGTGCGGCGTCCCGATGGCCACGCCCGTTCCCGTGAGCGTGGCCCCCCCGGTCGTCGAAGAGAGCGCCTTGGCGATCCCGAAGTCCGTCACGACCACCCGGCCGCGGCTGCCCTCGAGCAGGATGTTGTCCGGCTTCACGTCGCGGTGAATGATCCCGAGCGCGTGCGCGGCACCCAGCGCGTCCGCTGTCTCCTGCATGATGCGGCGCGCTTCGTCGGGGGCCAGCCGGCCGCGCCGCTTGAGCTTCGCGCCGAGCGACTCGCCATCCACGTAGGCCATGACGAAATAGACCAGGCCGTCCGGCGCCTCGCCGACGGAGTGGATCGGCACGATGTGCGGGTGGGACAGCCGCGCCGCGGTCTCCGCCTCGCGCAGGAAGCGCAGGCGAATTTCTTCGCGGAACCCGAGCTCGGGGGGAAGGACCTTGACCGCGACCTGGCGTTTCAACCGCTCGTCGCGCGCGGTGAAGACGACGCCCATCCCGCCCCGGCCGATCTCCCCTTCGAGAGTATACGCGCTGCCGAGTGCCTTGATCAGTCGGGTGGTGAGTGACTTATCCGCGTCGTTCATCCGGGTCCGCGTGAAGTGCGCGCGGATAGATTAGCCGCGCAGGAACGGGCATGCAACCTGCAAGTGGCTTTTGACTTACGGACTCGGCCGCCGGGATGGCGCCCGGGCCGTGGCTATTCGGCAGCGTCTGCCTTATTGACCGCCGGCCGACGGAACGTACGTGCTGCGGTGAACGTTTTGCTGGTGGCACGGACGATGCTTTACGCCCGCGGCACACGTGTCTTTCACCTTCACGCGAGTTGATGCCCATGTCTGAACGACTGACCCTCCCGGTGCTTCCGCTGCGGGAGGTCGTGCTGTTTCCGGGCGTCTCTATGCCAGTCGGCGCGGGACGCCCCACTACACTGCGCGCCATCGAAGCGGCGCTGAAGAGCGACTCCCGCCTCATCTTCGCCGTCGCGCAGCGTGAGAATGTCGAGACGGTCACTCCGGGTGTGTTGTACACGACGGGGACGATCGCCAAGATCAGCCAAATCCAGCGCGGTCTGGGCGGCGTCCAGCTGCTGCTGCACGGCGAGCACCGGGGCGCGGCGCTGCACTACAACGAGAACGGCCGCTACCTCGAGGCAGTGGTGCGCGAGGTCGAAGACCTGCCGCCCCTGAACCCCAACGATCCGGCGTTCGTGGGCCTGCACCGCGAGGCGCGCGAGCGGGCGGCCGAGTTGGGGCAGAAATCGGGCCTCCCGGAGGACGTCGTCCATCAGGTGCTCGAAGGTGTCACCGACCCCGGTGCGTTCACGGACCTGGTGGCGGGCTACCTCGAGATCGCGTCGGGGGAGCGACAGGCGCTCCTCGAGACGCTGGCGGTCGAGGACCGGCTGCGGCGGGTGCTGGTGCACGTCCAGCGCCAGATCGGCGTGCTGGATGCACAAGAGCACATCAAGTCCCAGGTCCAGGAAGAGCTCAGCGAGCGGCAGCGCGAGATGTTCCTCCGTGAGCAGATGAAGGCGATCCGCAAGGAGCTCGGTGAGGAGAAGGACGAGGGCACTGAGGCCGAGCAGCTGCGCAAGCGGTTCGAGACGCTCGCGCTGCCCGAGGCGGCGCGGAAGGAGGTCGACCGCGAGCTGGACCGGCTGGAACGGGCCAATCGTGACTCGATGGAAGGGCAGGTGATCCGCACCTACCTCGAGACGATGGCGGAGCTGCCCTGGAATCAACGGGCGGAAGAGTCCCTCGACCTGAAGCGCGCCGCGGAGATCCTGGAGCAGGATCACTACGGACTCAAGGACGTCAAGGATCAAGTCCTCGAGTTCCTCGCGGTGCGCCAGCTGCGCCAGCTGCGCCAGCGCTCGCCGGAAGGAGCGGTCCCCGGCAATGAGGACGACAAAGAGGCGCATGGCCCGATCCTGCTGTTCGTCGGCCCGCCCGGAGTCGGTAAGACGTCGATCGCCAAGTCGATCGCGCGCGCCATGGGGCGACCCTACGTCCGGATCTCCCTGGGCGGCGCCCGCGACGAGGCCGACATTCGTGGCCACCGCCGTACCTACGTCGGGGCAATGCCCGGTCGCATCATCCAGGGCATGAAGCAGGCGGGCGCCAAGAACCCCGTGTTCCTGCTCGACGAGGTCGACAAGCTGGGCATCTCGTTCCAGGGCGACCCCGCGGCCGCACTGCTCGAGGTGCTCGATCCGGCGCAGAACGACTCGTTCACGGACCATTACCTCGGCGTCCCGTTCGACCTGTCGGAGGTGCTGTTCATCGCGACGGCGAACTTCCCGCAGAGCATTCCAGGCCCGCTGCTCGACCGCCTCGAGATGGTGACCTTCGCGGGCTACACCGAGCGCGAGAAGCTCGAGATCGCGAAGCGCTACCTGGTGCCCCGCCAGCTGCACGAGAACGGGTTGACCGCGGAGCAGCTCAGGGTCACCGATACCGCGTTGAGCGAGATCATCACGCGCTACACGCGCGAGGCCGGAGTCCGTCAGCTCGAACGGGAGATCGGGAAACTGGGGCGTAAGGTCGCGCGCCGTATCGCAGGTGGCGACGTCGCGCACGTCAGTGTCGATGCCAAGGAGGTCGACGACCTGATCGGGCGGCCCAAGGTCCACCCCGAGCACAAGGCCGGTGAGGATCAGGTGGGCGTAGCCACCGGGATGTACTACACTCCGGTCGGCGGCGACATCATGTTCGTCGAGGCCAGCGTGATGCGCGGCAAGGGCGAGCTCGTGCTCACCGGACAACTGGGCGACGTGATGAAAGAGTCGGCCCGCGCGGCGCTCACGTACGCCAAGTCCCACGCGGACCAGCTCGGGATTTCCGAGGAAGCGTTTGCGGGGACGGACATTCACATCCACGTACCCGCGGGTGCCATTCCGAAGGACGGGCCTTCGGCCGGGGTCACTATGGCTACCGCGCTCGTGTCGGCGCTCTCCAAGCGGTCGGCCCGTCACGACCTGGCGATGACGGGGGAAGTCACGCTGCGCGGTCGAGTGCTCCCGATCGGCGGCGTCAAGGAAAAGGTGCTGGGCGCGGTGCGCGCTGGTATCCGCACCATCGTGCTCCCCAAGGAGAACGCGGCCGACCTGGCGGATCTCCCCGAGGACGTGCGCTCCTCACTCGACGTGCACCTCGTGGAAGACCTGGACGAGGTCCTGACATTGGCCCTGCGCGGTGCGCGGTTCGAGGCGGGCCACCTGGTGTTCGACGGCGAAGCTCCGATCGAGCCGAGCCTGCTCGCGAAGCACAACTGACCGTTCGAAGCGTACAAGCCCCTGGACACCCGGGGGCTTGTGCGCTTCTGGTCACGGCCGGAACCTGCCCAACCCTTTCCCCGTACGACCTGTCTAACCGTCCGACCAGGTCACGGGGGAATCCGTCATGCCGGCTGTCGTCCTGCTCGCCATCGTCCTGCAAACCACCACGCCGCGTCCCGGTACGGGCAGTGTCGTCCCACCCCCGCCCGCCAGTGCCACGCGCGCCTCCGCCGTGCGGGCGAGCGTCGCCGTGGTGATCGACGGCCGGGATGACGACGCCGTCTGGCGCATCGCGCCGCCGATCACGCAGTTCCGTGAGTTCCAGCCGAAGGAGGACGGCGATCCCCGATTCCGCACTGAAGCCAAGGTTGCCTACGACGACCGCTACTTCTACGTGTTCATCCGAGCGTTCGACCCCCATCCCGACAGCATCCTGAAGCTGCTTGCGCGGCGGGACGTCCGCGCCGCCACGGATCAGTTGAAAATCATGGTCGACTCCTACTACGACCGGCGCTCGGGCTTCGAGTTCGCGGTGAACCCGGCCGGCGTGAAGCGGGACTACGCGATGTACAACGACGCCCAGGAGGACGACGCCTGGGACGCGGTGTGGGACGCGGGTACGCAGGTCGACTCGCTCGGCTGGACCGCCGAGTTCCGGATCCCGCTCTCGCAGCTGCGCTACGTCCCCCGGGCCACGAACACGTTCGGCTTCGCGGTGTGGCGTGACATCCAGCGCTACTCCGAGCGCGTTAGCTGGCCGGTGTACCGGGGCTCTCAGGCCGGTATCTCGTCGCAGCTCGGCGAGCTAACGGGCCTCGAGGGCCTGCCGTCACCGCGCCGGCCCGAGGTTGCACCGTACGTGGTGACGAAAAACGTGTCCGTGGCGAGCGGCGGCGCCTTTGATCGCTCTCAGAGGGTGACCGGCGGCGCCGACTTGAAGTACGGCATCACGTCGAATCTCACGCTCGACGCGACGGTCAACCCCGATTTTGGGCAGGTCGAAGCCGATCCGGCGGTACTCAACCTGACCGCGTTCGAGACGTTCTTCCAAGAGCGGCGTCCCTTCTTCGTTCAGGGAGCGGGGATCTTTCGCTTCGACGTGAATTGCAGCGCCGTCAACGATTGTAGCACGGGCGAGGGCCTGTTCTACTCGCGGCGGGTCGGGCGTGCCCCGCAGCTCGATTACGGCGACCCGAATCCCCCTTCTGCCACCACGATCTACGGCGCCGCGAAGTTGACCGGCCGCCTTCCCGGCGGCCAAACCCTGGGCGTCCTGGACGCCGTCACCGGCCGCGAGGTCGGTACGCTCGAGCGCACGATGGAGCCGACGACGAACTACGCCGTCGTGCGGGCCCAGCAAGATTTCAAGGGCGGCGAGAGCGGCGTCGGCGTCATCGTGACGACAGTCAACCGCCACCTCGACCAGTGGACCGAGGGTTCGTTGCACCGCAGCGCGTACGCGGGGGCTCTCGACTTCCGGCACCGGTTTCTGGGCCGCCGCTACCAGATCTCCGGCTCGTTCGACCTGAGCAGCGTCGCCGGGGCGCCATCGTCGATCGCCGCGACCCAGCGCGACCCGGTGCACTACTACCAGCGGCCCGGCTCCGGCGTCTTGTACGACTCGACCCGGACATCGCTCCCGGGGGACGCCGAAGAGCTCAAGTTCGGAAAAGTCGGTGGTGGGATCACTCGGTTCGAGACCGCCTACCAGCGCCGCTCCCAGGGCTTCGAGATCAACGATCTTGGCTTCTTGCGACAGGCGGACCAGCAGAGCTGGAACACGTGGTTTGCGTTTCAGTCACGGCACCCCAGCTCGTTCTATCAGACGGCGTTCTGGAACTTCAATTGGTGGCAGTACTGGACAGCGGCGGGAACGGCCGTGGAGCGCGCCGCGAACACGAACGTGCACGCCCAGCTGAACAACCGCTGGTGGGTGCACGCGGGCGTGACGGCGGGCCAGCTCGGGACCACGTTCTGCGACCGCAACTGCTCGCGCGGGGGACCACCGGTGCGGGCCGATCCCTACCTCTCTGCCTGGGCCGAGGTGGACGGAGACGGGCGCCCCGCGTTCGTGCCTAACGCGTGGTTCAACTACTGGCGGGGTGATGGGGGCCGATCTGAGAGCTTCAATGGCAACGTCCAGGTCAACTACCGCGTCGCGTCGCAGGTGAACACGTCCCTGACGCTGAGAGCCACGCACAACGTGAACGATGTGCAGCCGTTGGGACCCGACTCGACGGGGACGCACTACAGGTTCGCGCATCTGAACCAGAAAGAGGTGTCGCTCACCGGCCGGGTCGACTACACTCTCTCGCCTACCCTCACGTTCCAGGTGTATGCGCAGCCGTTTGTCAGCAAGGGCACCCTCTCGACCATGCGCGAGCTTGCCGACCCGAACGCCGCCGCACTCGACGATCGCTACAAGCCGTACGCCGCCGCCCCAGGTGGGTTCAACTTCAAGGCATTCAACTCGACCACGGTGTTACGCTGGGAGTACCGTCCAGGCTCGACCCTGTTCGTCGTGTGGACGCAGGGACGTCAGGACTTCGTCCCGGCCATGGGGCCGCGGTCCATACAAGGCGATTTCGAGGACCTGTTCGGGCTGCATCCCAACAACACGTTCCTCGTGAAAGCGTCATACTGGATCAACTGATCCTAGTGGGCAGCCACACCGTCCAGCACCAGCCTGACTGCGGCGTCCTTCCAGCGCTCGCGTAGCGCCGGCTCGTCGGCGCCGAGGGGCGCCGCGCTCGTCGCGATGAGCGATTCGAGGCCCAAATAGGCGACCATCAGCACGAGTGCCTGCGCGGCGGCCAGGTGCGGGTCGAGATCGTCGCGCACGTGGCCCCGGCCTTGGCCCTCGGCGAGTAGCACGACCAGGCGCTTGATCGCGGGCGCGAAGGGGCGTGCGTCCGAGCGACCGGCTTGCGTGAGCAGAGTCACGAGGTCGGGATGGGCGGCGAGGAAATCGAACTGCGCCGCGAGGGCGGCGCGCAGCCGCTCGAGGGGACGGTCACCCGAGACGGGAAGGCCGGCGAACGCCTGTTCCAGCTCGGCCGCACCCCGGGCGAGCACGGCGCCGAACAACCCACGCTTCGAGTGGAAGTAGTAGAACAGCAGCTGTTTGTTCACCCCAGCGCGGCGGGCGATCTGGTCCACTCGCGCGCCGTCGAACCCGCGGCGGGAGAACTCCTCGCGGGCCGCTGCGATGATCCGTAACGCTCTGGAATTGCTTAGTTTAGGCTTCAATGGGCAGTTCCTCAACCAGCTAGTTGAGGAAAGATATGTCAGCGACGCTCCAGCGCCAAGTCGCTGGGTATCCGCGGCAGCCCCTCCTTCAGAAACTTGATCACCAGACGATTCACCTCATCGGGCGCCTCTTCTTGGACCGAGTGCCCGGCGTGCTGGACCGTGAGCAGGGCGGACCGCGGGATCCCGGCCGCGAAGGTGCGCGCCAGCGGCAACGGCACCAGGCGATCCTGGTCGCCCCACAGCACCACGGTGGGAGCCGCGATGTGCTCGAGCCGCCCCTCGAGGCCGTCGACACGGAACTGCCGCAGCACGCCCCGCAGGGCGCGCCCGTACTCCGGCTCGGCGACCGGAGCGTAATACTGATCCACGTCGGCCTCGGTCACCTTGGTCGGATCGGCATACGTGGCCTTGAGGAGGCGGGCCGTGAGCCCTCGCCCGCGGAACGCGACCACGGTGGGGCCGACCAGAGGCCAGCGGGCCACGTGGAACAGCAGCGGCTCGCGGGCGCCCAGCCCCGCCGCCCCGATCAGCACCAGCCCGCGAACGCGCTCCGGGTGGTCGATCGCAACCTCGGCTCCGACGGCCCCCCCCATCGAATGCCCGATGAAGACCGCGTCCGCGAGATGCAGTGAGTCCAATAGGGCGACGGCGAGGCGCACGTAGGACGCGTTGTCGTAGCCGGTTGGGGGCTTGCCGGAAAAGCCGAAGCCGCGGTTGTCGAACGCGATCACGCGAAATCCGGCGGCCGCGATAGGCGCGATGTTCTTGCGCCAGGCGTACATCGAGGCGCCGAGGCCGTGCAGCAGAACCACCGGGACCCCGCGGCCCGCGTCGATATAGCGGATCGGCGTTCCCTCGATCACCTGCTCGCGGGCGGTGAACGGGGTCCCCGCGGGGAACCGCTGGGCTTCGGGTATCGCCGCGGCGCGGCAGCCGCCGATGGCGCCCAGGACGAAAATGAGCCGCCTCACGCCAGGCTCCGCCACGCCGCGCGGGCGAAGGCGGTGATTGCCGGATGCGAGCTCCAGATCGCCGTGACGAGCTCGCCGCTGCCGGTGGCGAGCACCGCCTGCGCGTCGTCGATCAGCAGGACCGTGGGTGCATCCGCCGACACGGCTCCACTGACGAGCGACCCCGCCTCGGCCGGCGCCTCACCGGCGACCCGCAGCTCGAGCACCGCCCGCTCCTTGGCGCGGCGCCAGGCCGGCAGGGTCGGGCGGACGAGCTCGGCGGCCAGGACGCCCTCGGCCCGCCGTTCGGCTCGGGCGACGAGGTGCATGATCAGGTTGGCCACGGCGCGCGCGCCGGCGAGGCCGCGGGTTTCCGGCTCACCCGGGTCGCCGGCGCCTCGCAGCGCCGCGCTGAGGCGGTCCAGCGCCTCTCCCTGCTGGGCCGCGAGCTGCGCGATGAGGGCCCGGGGGTCCGCCGCCCGATATCGGGCGGGACGCCCCGGGATCCGGGTGGCGGCGGTGCGACCCGCGAGGCCTTCCAGGGCGCCGTACGTGTTGGCGCGGGCTACGCGAGTGGCGTGAGCCACCGCGTAGCCGGTGGACGGGCCCAGCCGCAGCAAAGCGGCATAGACCTGTGATTCCGTGGCCGTGAAGCCGAAAGGGGTGAGATCGATCGCGTCGTGCATATGCGTAGTAGCAAATACTACTACGCTAGCACGCTCCGATCCGCAAGAGGGCCTAGAGGACCTCGATCGGCATGCCCATGAGGCGGGCAATCAACGCCAGCCGGAACGTGACATCGGTCTGGCGTTGGGCAGGGCTCTTCCCCGGGCCTTCGAGTGGGAAGTAATGCGCGGTGAGCGGGTTCGTCGCCTTGGGCATGGCGCGAAGACTCTTGGGGCTCCAGATCCCCTGGTCGTCACACTCACTGAACAGGCGCGCCAGCACGCGGCTGGCGCTGGGAATGGCGCGCACCAGGCCGAGACGCGCCAGCAGCTCGATCCAGTAGAGCGCGAACGGCACGTCGCTCACATGGCCTTGAGCGTCGGACCGCAGGGGATCGCCGAGGATCTCGAATACCGGCTTGAGGAGCTTCTTGCCCGCGAGAATGAAGAACGCGCGGCGCGGCGCCGGGGAAGAGAGATACAGCCCCAGCCGCTCGATGAACCCCGCCCGCTCCCGCTGCACCGTGGGCAGAAACGCAAGCATTTCGATCGCGAAAATGGTCGGCGGAGCGGCCAGGGGCTCGAGCACCGTCTTCCCCTGCGACTTCTTGAACGGCTTCTCGGCGAGCTCGCTGCGTAAGTACAACGAGACATTGCTCGCGATCGTGTGCGCGGTGCCGCGCACGCGCGGATCGTCGCTGTGCCCGCCGCGCGACAGCGTGCACGCCGCCGCCTCGCGCCCCACCCGCCGCGCCCAGCGCCCCAGCCCGATGTCGGTCTTCGCGGGCTTCTGAAACTCCACCAGCAGCTCCAGCGCCCGCTGTGCGACCGCGCGGTCGGGATCGTCCGGCTCGATGCGCGACAGCAGCTGGAACAGGAATCGATCGGCGTCCCGGAACGGTCGCCCCGCCAGCGGCCACCCGAGCTCCACGAGCCGGCGGTATTGGTACACCGTGCCGGGCTCGCCCCAGCCGTGCGCCTTGGAGGCTCCCGGCGCGAGCAGGTTGCCGCCCCACAGGCCCGTCGCCTTCTGCTTGCGTACGATCGCGAGGGCCGGCTTGTATCGCAGCACCGCCTGGCGCAGCGTCTCGAGCCGCTCTGGATCTCGCGCCGCATCCGGCACGGCATCGGCGTAGGCTCGGTACACAAGCGGCGGGCTCGCCGCCTCGACCAACCACGACAGCGGCAGCCGATGCGACGTGGGGAGTTCCAGGTGCGCGCTCCGGAGTGCGGGAAACCGCGAAGGCCAAAAGCGGGCGCAAACTTATGCCCGTCCGTGCGAATAGGCCAGAGGCTGACCGCACCCATCCCATGCGATCAGCCCATGTCATTTATCTATAGCATCTTATGGCGCGTGCAACGATTTGCCCTTAGGGGCGCAACGGGCGTTCGGGCCGGTGGAATTCCGAATTCGACAACCATTGGGGCAGACCTGGCGCATTCGCCACGGCGAACGCCACGCGCAAAGCGACGCGCACCTCCTGCGCCATGCCCTGGTACGTGAACGTCGACCGGTACTCGTCCCCCGGTTGATGGTAGCGGGCTCGGTTGTACAGCTGGGCCTGCTCCCGGCCCCAGCCGGCGGGTCGGTCGACGAAATCGGTGCCGGGCTGGATCGACAGGGCCGGCACGCCTGCCTTGGCGAACGGGAAGTGGTCGGACCGGTAGAAGGCGCCTCGCGTATCGGGCTCGTGCACCACGGCCAGCGACTCGTCCCGCGCCGCCGTCTGGAAGACGGGCCCGAGGGTGGAGCGGTCGCCGCCCAGCGCGTCGATGTCGCGCGTCGTGCCACGCACGTTGGTCACGTCGAGGTTGATCACGGCCGCGGTTTGATCCAGCGGGACGAGGGGATCCCGGACGTAGGCTTCGCTGCCGAGCAGGCCGCTCTCCTCGGCGGTGGTGGCCACGAACAGCAGCGTGCGTCGGGGTCGGGGCTGGACCTGCACCGCCGCCTGGGCGGCCGCGAGCATCGCGGCGACCCCCGAGGCGTTGTCTTCGGCGCCGTTGTAGATCGAGTCGCCGTTCGCCGCCGGGCCGATCCCCTTGTGATCCCAGTGCGCCGTGACCAGCACCGCCTGGTGGGCGAGCCTCGGATCGCTTCCCGGCAGTCTGGCGACGACGTTCTCCGAGCGGACATGGCGCAGCCCGCTCGTCACGTCCACGGCGATGCGAAGTCCCGTGGCCACCGGGCGGAAATCGCCGCGCGCCGCCAAGCGGGTCAGCGAATCGAGACTCAGGCGGCTCAGAGCGAGAGCGGCCTGTGCCGCGTCGTGCGTGACCCAGGCCGCGAAGGTGATGCTCGGCGCCACCGGCCGGTCCAGCTTGAACTGCTCGACCGACCACGAGCCCCGCACGACGTCCCACCCGTACGTCGCGCTCTCGGTGGTGTGGACGAGAATCGCGCCCAGCGCCCCGCGCCGCGCGGCCTCTTCGAGCTTGTACGTCCAGCGACCGTAATAGGTCAGCGCCCGCCCGTCGAAGATGGTGGAGTCTTGCAGCCCGGGGTCGTTGACGAGCATGAGCAGCACCTTGCCCCGGACGTCGGTGTCCTTGTAGTCGTCCCATCGCCACTCCGCCGATTGCACTCCG